>JBGUEF010000038.1:0-16806 GCA_041821485.1 Deltaproteobacteria bacterium | reverse complement strand
GGAGCAGCCTCGAACGATTCCTTTTCTAGCGCTGCAGCGTAAGGCGGTGTTGATCGTCGTTCCGGGCGAGGACGCGTTGCTCGGCTTGCACGAGCATGACCGGCGCACGCGACACGAGGTGGCCTGCCTATTTGATGGCGGACTGGTGATGGGGACCTTGCCGTTGCCGAAGGGTGTACGCGTGTCCGACGAGCTCATGCTTTCCAAGGAGTTTTTCGCGATCGAGGATTGCACGCTCGGCATCGATGCGTCACCTGAGCCCGTCATGGAAGCTGAAGAGTTGGTCTTCGTGCACGCAGCCGAGATGTTCGGCGTGGCGGAGCTCGAAGCAGAATGATCGTTCGCAACGCGACGGGCCTTACGCGGGCCCTCCGGGTCTTTGTCCTCCGAAACTGGGGGCTGATCCTGACCGTGGTCCTCACCGAGCAGGCGATCGTCATCATTTCCCGGTACACGAGGGTGCTCGAAACCGATGTGTTCTCGGTGACCGCGATTGGTTTGATCGCGACGGTGGTCGGCATCTTCATCGTGTTTCGATTCAACGAGGCGTACCAGCGCTGGTGGGAAGCGCGGACGCTGTGGGGCGGTCTCGTCAACGACAGTCGCAGTTTTACACGCGAGGTCATCACGCTGCTCACGCCCGACCGTGTGCCCAACATCGGCTCCGCCGAGGAAGCGGCGAAGCTCCACAAGGAGCTGGTCTATCGACATTTGGCCTATTGCAACGCGCTTCGCCTCTCGCTGCGAGGACAGGACAGCTGGGACGAGCTCGCACCCTTCCTCAGCGCCGACGAGCTCAGTGGTCTGCAAAACTACGCCAACAAGCCGACGCGCCTCGACCATCGCCAAGCGGAGCGCCTTGCTCAGGTGATCGGCACCGATACCGCCCAGCAGGTCCTGATGATGCAGCTCGACTCGACTCTGAACCGTCTTTACAACATCCAGGGCGGCTGTGAGCGGATCAAGAACACCGCGTTTCCCGACGAGGTTCGTTTCATTTCCCGAGGCCTGGTGTGGCTCAGCGCCATCGCGGTCCCTATTGCGTTTCTCAGCGCCGATCGCGAGATCCGAGTCATCGAGGTTCTCGCGGTGATCGTGATCAGCCTGAGCTTCATGGTGGTCGAGCAGCTCGGCGCTTCGCTCAAGAACCCGTTCGAAAACGAAGACAACGACACTCCGATGACGGCACTTTGCCGCACAATCGAGATCGACCTGCGTCAGCAACTTGGCGAGACGAAGGTCCCTCCGCCCATCGAGCCGGTACGTGGCGTCCTGATGTGAGCAGCGTCAGTCGTTCAACGAAGTGCGCATGACATCGAGCGGCGGCTCGAACCCCGTCCACATCTCGAATGCGATCGCGCCCTGGTGCAACAGCATCCCGAGGCCATCGACGACGGACAGGCCGCGCTCCTCGGCGCGCGCGAGCACCGAGGTCTTGAGCGGCTTGTAGACCATGTCGACGACGGCTGCTTCCGCCGGAAGCGCCTCGATTGGAAGCGACGCGGCGAACCCTAAGGCCCCGGGATTCGATTCGAGCGTCGCGCTCGTGGCCTGGACCAGCAATGTGGCGGTTTCGAAACACCAGCTCGCCTCGCTGAGCGGGCAGGCGTCGAGGTTGCATTCGACCTGCGCTTCCAACGAGGTGATGAGCGCCTCGCCTTGCTCGGGCCTTCGCGAAAGCACCGTGATTTCGCTTGCCCCCGCGTTCGCGAGCCCAACGACTGCTGCGCGAGCGGCGCCCCCTGCACCAACGACCGCCACGCGTGCATTGCCCACCTGAACGCCGGCTTCTTCGAGGGAGCGAACCAAGCCCGGGGCGTCGGTGTTGTGCCCGACGTATCGTCCGTCGGTACGCACGACGGTGTTGACCGCGCCGATCGCCTGCGCCGCGGGAGCCACCTCGTCGATCAGCGCTATGATCGCCTCTTTGTGCGGCACCGTGAGGTTGTATCCGTCGATCCCCGCCTCGTGCTTGCGACGAACGGCGTCGGCCAGATCGTCAGGCGCGACCTCGAAACGTTCGTATCGGAGTGAGATGCCAAGCGCTCTTGCCGCCGCCTCGTGCATCTCGGGAGATTTCGAGTGCGCGACAGGCCAGCCGAAGATCCCTAGGCGAATCGGGTCACTCATGCCCTTCGACCTTCGCACCAAACTCTCCATCGGACACTCGGACGCGAAGCCGGTCGCCTTCCTTCACCTCCGACTGGCTCCGAACCGCACGGCCGGTCGATTCGTGAAGGGCAATCGCGTACCCGCGTTCGAGCACCCGCAACGGAGAAAGCGCATCTAGTTGTGCGCATGTCTCGGCGTACGTGGCACGGGCTTCCCGCACCATGGGCCGTCCCCGACCGTGCAGGGCGAACCGGAGGCCGACCAGGCGCTCTCGCCGGCGGCGGACCGGCAAGCGGCCCGCGTCCCGGAGCTTCGCGGCCAATGTGGCGAGTTGGCGTTGATCACGGCGAAGCACGGATCGCGGGTCCAGGCGCATCAGGCGCAGATGAAGCTCGGCGAGTCGTTCGCGTCGCCGTCGGAGATCCGATCGTTGCACCTGATGGAGCTGCTCCTGTGATGCGAGCAGCTCCCGCCGAACCGGGGCAATCACACGGCGGGCGCCGTAGAGCGCTCGAAGCAGCCGCTCAAGCCTCAGCCGAAGACCGCTGGTCAGGTTGTCCAACGCCTGACTCAGCCGCCGCTCCCAGGATTGCACGACCCGGACCAACGAGTCGCGCTCCGGAACGACGATCTCCGCCGCGTTGGAAGGCGTTGCCGCCCGCGCGTCAGCCACCAGGTCCGCAATCGTCATGTCGACCTCGTGGCCGACCCCGCTCACCACGGGAACGCGGCAATCCGCGATCGCGCGCGCCACGCCTTCGTCGTTGAACGCCCAGAGGTCCTCGGCGGAGCCCCCGCCCCGTGAGACGATCACCACGTCCAATCCATCGACGCGCTGAATCAGCTCGAGTGCCGACACGATGCTCCTTGGCGCCTCTTCGCCTTGCACGCGACAATCGGCGACGAGAATCTGCACGGGGCAGCGCTCCGAAGCCACACGGATGATGTCGCGCAGCGCCGCACCGGTTCGGCTCGTGACGACGCCCACCACCCGGGGCAATTCAGGCAGCGGGCGCTTTCGCGCCGGATCGAACAGGCCCTCGGCTTCCAACTTCGCGCGCAGTTTTCGAAACTGGGCAGCGAGGTCACCCTCGCCGGCGAGCTTAGCGGAACGGGCGATGAGCTGGAACTGCCCACGCGCGGTGTACAACGACAACGTCCCCCGGAAGCGAATCCGGGCCCCGTTTTCCAAAGGCGCCTTCGTGCGCCGAACGTCTGACGCGAACATCACCCCCCGCAGCTGCGCCGGGTCTTCCTCGTCGTTCAGCGAGAAATACACGTGCCCCTTCGCGCGCCGCACGTCCGAGAGCTCCCCTTCGATCAGCACGTTCGCCCAGTTGTCCTCGAGTGTCAGGCGAACCGCTCGGTTGACTTCGGCCACGCGGAAGACACGTTCCTCGCCGTCATGGTCTTGGCCTTGAAGACGCTCGAACAATGGCATCTCCGACATGCGCGCAACGTAGCCGCAATTAACCCTATGAAAAAGGGGACTGTCCCCTTTTTATCGCGGTGGACGCTGTGAGCGCGGTGGTCGTTGGGGTGGGATCGAATCTCGGTGCGCGGGAGGCTTCGATCCGCGGTGCTCGGGCCTTGCTGGACGCGCGCGATGGGATCGAGGTTCGGGACGTCTCCGCGATCTACGAGACGGAGCCCTTGGGTCCGCCCCAGCCGCACTACCTGAATGCAGCGTTCCGTCTGGAGACCAGGCTCTCACCAGCCGAGCTGTTGCGCGTCTTGCTTCGCACCGAGCGTCGTCTTGGCCGTCGTCGTCTTCCCGACGAACGGTGGGGACCCCGGAGCATCGATCTAGATCTGCTTTGGGATCAACGAGGCCGGCACGAGTCCCCCGAGCTTTGTGTGCCTCATCCCGAGCTCGAGAACCGCGCGTTCGCGCTGGCGCCGCTTCTAGATGTTGCGCCCGAGCTCAGCGAGGTCTTCGGTCGATCGCTCGAGCAAGTCGGTGGCCGTCCGCCGGCGTGGGAACGCGAAGCCACAGTCCGCGCGGAGTCGTTGTCGGGCAGGCTCGAGGTCGTTGTAGAGGCGGACTCGCTTGCGGAAGCCTGCGCCATTTGCGTCGGTCAGATCCCCGCGCGAGGGCGCCCCTGGTCGACTCTTCACCTCAGCATCGAACCTGGCGCGGATTCGTTCGCGAGCGCGCTGCGAGATCTTCTTCGCACCGGCTTCTCGCCCCACGCGGCAACGGTGAGTCACTGTTCGGAATCGCGCTGGGCCCTTGAATTACATGGTGTAAACGGGGGGATCGCCATTGAGGCGGATGTACGACTACGGACTACGTTAGGCGCCCAACGTCGGGCTCATGCGCAACTGTCAATCCTCGTCACCCAGCCGTGACGTCTTTTTCTAGGCGAAACGTTTGTTGGTTCACGAATCGATAGCTAGTCTGGAGCTGGGGGTTTCAGACAAAAGATCATGGCAGACGCACGCAAGGACAAGCGCACGCTGCTTTCGCTGAAGATTCGGTACAAGAGCGCCACGCTCGAAGACTTCATCGAACGCTACAGCAGCGACATCTCCCGGGGGGGTGTATTCATCAAGGCCAAGAAGCCATTGGCGGTGGGTACGCTTCTCAAGTTCGAGTTCATCCTTCAAGACCAGTCGACATTGATCCATGGTGTGGGTCGCGTGGTTTGGAGGCGGGACGAGGCCGACGACGACCCGGCGAATCCAACCGGCATGGGGATCAAGTTCATCAAGATGGACCCCGAATCCCGTTCGGTCGTGGAACGCATTGCCGAAGACCGCGGTCATCCCGGTGTCTTCGAGCAGGGCAAGGATGGCGTCCGCGTCACCCCAGCACTCGCTTCGGACGCGGACGAGCTTGCGGAGGCGGATCGAACCAAGGTCCGCCACGTCAGTGAGTTCCTCGCTTCCGCCCTCGACGAAGGTGGAGCCGGCGAGACGGTGAAACGCGAAGCGCAGGCCGGCGCGGAGCGCGCCCGACAGATCAGCAACCAGATTGGCGACAATCGCGGTGCAGCTGCACGCGGAGCATTCAGCGCACGCCAAGACGCTTCTGCGGACAAGAGGCACTCTGTTTCAGAGGCCCCATCGCGTGGCGCGATGTCCGCTTTCGGAGGCTCGGGGCTGAGCGCAAGCGCGCGCATCAGCAGCGCCGCGGCGCCGATGATGGACGAGCTCGACGCCGCGGACGATTTTCTCGACGACGAGACCACCAAGATTCACGACCTTCCGGAATCCGACTACCCGGCTGACGCCGACGCAACGGTGATTGCCAAGGAAGCCTCCGCGCCCTTTGTCGCCGAGCAGCGACGCACGCCGGTGGTACCCACGGCCTCGCCTTTGCAAAACGCAGTTCCCGATCTGTTCGGACCGGCGGTCGGCGAATCGTTTGGCCCCGCGCCAGGCGAGTTCATCGACGCCAGCTTGCTGGATCCGGGAGTTCCCACGGTTCCGCCCCCTGCCAACCCGGTGCCCCAGGCGCCAGGCATCCCGGCCGAGGCTTTCAAGGTGCCCACGGCGGCGACGCCAGCTTGGACAACGCGACCAGCCGAGCCGGAACGTTCGCGCACTTGGATGTTCGTGCTCCTCTTCGTGCTGGTGCTTGCCGGCGGCGCAGGAGCAGCGTGGCAGCTCGGGTTCGCAGACGATTTGATCGCCTTGGCTGCGCCCTATCTCGGCGAGTCCACGGAACCCGTCGAAGCGACTTCACGGGTCGTCCAGCCGATCGCCGTGCCCGCGCCTCAGCCGGAAGAACCGAGTGCAGGAGCGCAGCCCGGAGAAGAAGCGAACACCGCCGCCGAGGTAAAGCCCAGCACAGCCGAAGCGGCGCCAGCCGAAGCGGCGCCCGTCGATGCGGCCGCTACCGGCATGGTGAAGTTCCAGGTTCTCTCCCGCCCTTCCGGCGCGTTCGTCAGCGTCAACGGCAAGGGCGCGGGGCGCACGCCGCTCGACCTCGAGTACGAGGTGGGCACGAAGCTTTCGCTCTTCTCGAAGGCCCGCGGCCACTTGGCCCGCAGGCGGCAGATCACAGTCGGAGCCGGCCAAGAGCCGGTGAGCCTCTGGCTCGCACCGCTGCCGTACGTCGTCCAGGTCGTCAGCAACCCAGCGGGGGCACGAGCTAGCGCAGTGGGCGGCGGTGAGGCCACCACGCCTGGCGCGCTCCGGTTCAAGTCGATGCCGGCGTCTCGCAACATCGTCATTTCCAAGGACGGCTACAAGACGGCCAACAAGTCCGTGACACGGGATGACTTCGTCGAGGAAACACGCCGCATGGCGGCGACGATCAACGTCACCCTTCAAGCCGACGGAGGCGCTGCGCCCACGCAGGCCGCTCCGAGCGTTGAGGCAAGCACCGCGCCTCCAATCGAAGTGAAGGCTGAGGCTCCGGTAGAGCCGCCCCCAAGCGAGGAGAAGGCTGAGCCTGCCCCAGCGCCTGAGGCCGTCGAGAAGACGCCTGCCCCTAGCCAAACAAGCGCCGCCGACGCCCCTTAGGCTTTCGGTACAGCACACGAATGCACACCAGGCCGGCTAGGAAGCCGCCGATGTGCGCAAACCACGCGACGCCACCGCCGCCCTCCGCGATGATGCCCAGCGCCAGGTAGCCCTGCACGAGTTGCAGCACGAACCAGAGCACGATGAAGATCCAGGCAGGCACTTCCATGAAGTGAATGAAGATGAAGATCGGGATGAGCGTCACGACTCGAGCGTGTGGGAACAGGGTCAGGTATCCGGCCAGAACGCCCGAGATTGCCCCAGACGCGCCGATCATCGGCACCATGCTGTTCGGGTCGACCAGGATCTGCCCCACGACCGCGCCAACCCCACATAGCGTGTAGAACAAAAGAAACCGGCCCCGGCCGAGCACGTCCTCCACGTTGTCTCCGAAGACGTGGAGGAAGAGCATGTTGCTGCCGAGGTGGAGCAGACCGCCGTGCAGGAACATGCTCGTAAACGGGGTGACCCAACTACCGATCGCGCCCCCACTCGCGCGGAGCACGGCCCAGTCCCCGTGGACGATGACGTCGGGGATTACCCCGAACCGCATCACGGTTGCCTCGGCTTCGGCCTTCCCGAGGCTTAGGCTACCCACGAAGATCAGGATGTTGGCGCCAATGAAGGCCCACGTGACGATGGGCGTGCGGCGCGTGTGATTGATGTCGCGGATCGGGATCACGGTACAGCGCTCCTATAGCGCGTCGCCGAGGCACCGGCAGCGCCTCGTGCTAGAGCACGCCAATGGATGCGGGTCACTTGCTTGGACCTACGGGACCACTGGCCCGCGGCGTCTCCGGCTACGAGCATCGTCCTGGGCAGATTCGGATGGCCCGCGCCGTGCAAGACGTGCTGGAGCACGATGGCGTTCTTCTGATCGAGGCCGGAACGGGGACAGGCAAGACCTGGGCCTATCTGATCCCAGCGGCGCTGAGCGGCCGCCGCGTTCTCGTGTCTACCGGCACCAGGGCATTGCAGGACCAGATCATGGAGAAAGATCTGCCGGCGCTGAAGCGCCACCTGGGCATCGAGATCGACGCCGCCTGCGTGAAGGGCCTCAGCAACTACGTCTGCCGCCGCCGCTTTCACGAGCTATCGAGCAGTGCCGACGCCATGCAGCCACGGTTCGCGCGTTCGTTGCCTGCGCTCCGTGACTGGGTTGGGACGACCGATTCCGGTGACCGCGCCACGCTCGCATCGATCGCCGAGGAAGACCCGATCTGGGCGCGTGTGGTGAGCGGTTCGGACACGCGAATCGGCGCCCGATGCGAGTACTACGACGACTGCTTCGCGACCCGCGTACGCCGGCGGGCAGAGGGCGCCCAGCTGGTGGTCGTCAACCACCACTTGTTCTTTGCCGACCTCGCGCTCCGCGACACCGGCTTCGCGTCGGTGTTGCCAGACTACGACGCCGTCATCTTCGACGAGGCGCACCAGATCGAAGACACCGCGACACTCTTCTTCGGCTCCCGTCTTTCCACAGCCATGCTCGAACGCCTCGTGCGTGATGCCGGGGCCGCCCTAGGCGGTAAGCGCGCCAAGAAGGGCCACGACGCACGGCTCCTCGATGCCGTGTTGCAACAGACTTCGAATTTCTTCAGTGCGCTACCGGGAAACGCCAACGGTGGCCGTGTCCCCTTGCCACCAGAAGCGATTCCCGAAACCGCCCTCTTTGCGCTCGACAACGTCCTCGCCGAGCTCGCCGCGTCGTGCCGAAACATTCGGCCACCCCAGGAGAATGTACTGCAAATCGCAAGGCGCGCGGACCAGCTCCGGGATGCTCTCGGCTCCCTCGAAGCGCCCGGCCAAGTGAGCTGGGCGCAGGGAAGCGGCCGAAGCCCCTCGGTAGGCTCGAGCCCGATCGACGTTGGCCCGCTACTGCGCGAGCGCCTACACGAACGAGTCCCCTGTGTGGTGTTCACCAGCGCAACGCTCACTACAGGCGGCGACTTCAAGTTCGTCAAACGCCGCCTCGGCATCGAAACCGAAGTCAGCGAAGAAGTCGTCGAGTCGCCCTTCCGCTTCGAGGAGCAAGCCGCGCTCTATGCGCCGACCCACCTGCCTGACCCGCGCGCCTCGGACTTCCCGGACGCTGCCGCCAAAGAGATCCTCGAGCTCATCCGAATGTCGGAGGGCGGGGCATTCGTTCTTTCGACGTCGCTCCGGATGATGCGCCTGCTTGCGAAACGTGTCGGTGACGAGCTCGACTACGAATGGTTCGTTCAAGGTGACGCTCCGAAGCAGACGCTGCTCGACCGATTTCGCGACCAGGGCAACGCCGTCTTGTTCGCGACTGCGAGCTTCTGGGAAGGCGTCGACGTCCCCGGTTCGGCCCTTCGGCTCGTCGTCATCGACAAGCTCCCATTCGACGTTCCGAGCGACCCCGTCGTGGCCGCTCGCTGCGAACGCCTCGACCAGGCTGGCGAGTCCTCCTTCATGCGATACCTCGTTCCAGCTGCCGCCCTGTCACTGAAACAGGGCTTTGGACGCCTGATCCGGACCCGCCAGGACCGCGGTGTCGTCGCCATCCTCGACTCGCGAATTCGCCGAAAAGGCTATGGAAAAGTCTTTCTTCGAAGCCTCCCACCGGCGCGGGTTTGCGATACTCCAGGGGAGGTTCAGGAGTTCTTGATCTCTGCGGGCCAACACCCCAACATATCGAGGCTATCCGCGCCGCAACAGGAGGCACCGTGACTCAAACCGCCATCGAACCCCAAGGCTCCGCCGCGATCCCCGAAGCCGAGCATCGCATCGAGCCCACCTCACAGTCGAAACTCGACGAAGCGCTCGCGATCCTCGAAGACCACAAACAAGAGTGGGTCGAGCTCGAGATCGACGAACGCATCGAGCTCCTCGAGCACCTCCGCGATGGCGTCGTCGAGGTTGCTAGCGATTGGATGCAAGCCGCCATGGAAGCCAAGGGCATGAGTCCCGGCTCCACCGAGGAGGGCGAGGAGTGGCTTGCGGGCCCCGGGTCTATCATCAAGAACATCTCGCTTCTGATCGCATCGCTACGCGACATCGACGAACACGGCGTGCCGCAGCTTCCCAAGGCTCCGTACACGCGCCCAGACGGCCAGGTGGTCGCACCAGTGTTTCCCGCCGACGGCTGGGACGGCGTCCTCTTCATGGGCTTCACGTCTGAGGTATGGATGCAGCCGGGGGTCACACTCGAGAATCTGAGTGAGAACCAGGCCGCGTTTTATCGGGAGAAGTCGCCCAAGGGCGCTCTCGCCTTGGTTCTCGGAGCTGGAAACGTCGCTTCGATCGGGCCGATGGATGCACTCTACAAGCTCTTCGTGGAGGGCCAGGTCGTCGTTCTGAAGATGAATCCCGTCAATGAGTACCTCGGCCCGTTCGTCGACGAGGCATTTGCGGGGCTGCGGGACAGAGGCTTCTTCCGGGTCGTATACGGAGGCGCAGCGGAAGGCGACTACCTTTGCAGGCACCGGCTGGTCGAAGAGATTCACATCACCGGATCCGACAAGACTCACGACGCCATCGTCTTCGGCGTCGGCGAGGAGGGTGCGCGCCGCAAGGCGAGTAATGAGCCGCGCAACACCAAGCGGCTCAGCAGCGAGCTCGGCAACGTGAGCCCCATCATCATCGTCCCTGGCCCCTGGTCTCAAAAGGACTTGGACTTTCAGGGCGTGAACCTCGCCTCTTCCTTGTGCAACAACTCAGGCTTCAACTGTGCGGCGACGCGGGTCATCATCCAGCACGAGCAGTGGGACCAGCGCGAGGACCTGCTGGCATCGCTCCAAAAAGCATTCGCGAACGCCGAGGATCGAAAGCCATACTATCCCGGCGCCGAGGAGCGACAGAAAACGTTTGTCGAGCATCATCCTGACGCGGACGAGTTTGGCTCCAAAGGCCCAGGCCGCGTCCCATGGACCTTGATCCATCATCTCGACCCCAACCAGACCGACGACATCTGCTTCACCACCGAGTCCTGGTGTGGACAGGCGAGTGAAACCGCCCTCTCTGCGGATTCGGTAGTTGAATACATCGATCGAGCGGTCGACTTCTGCAACGACTCCATCTGGGGAACTCTGAACGCGGGCATCTTCGTGCATCCAAAGTCCATGAAAGACCCCGCGGTTGCCGCCGCCGTCGAGCGAGCGATTGCAAACCTTCGTTACGGGAGCGTCGGCGTCAATCATTGGCCCGCGCTCAACTACGCCCTGGTCACGCCGACCTGGGGCGCGTTTCCAGGGCATACGGTCGAAGACATTCGCTCCGGACGCGGCATCGTGCACAACACCTTCATGTTCGACAGGCCTCAGAAATCGGTGCTGCGCGGGCCGTTCCGCCTGTGGCCGAAGCCCCTTTGGTTCATCAACAACAAGGCAGCCGCCACCGTCGGTCGAAAGATGACCTATTTCAACGCCGATCCGTCGCTCATGAGGCTCCCGGGGCTCCTCTGGGCGGCCTTATGGGGCTAACCATCTCGACGGGCTAAGAGCGCCTCGTAGGTTCTCTCAGCGTGTGCCTCGTTCGCGACTTCGAGGCCGGCTCCCTCCCAGCCCGCCTCTTCGAGCTGTCCGAACGCATCACGCGCGCCGCCGTGTCCCGCCCGTTGATCGACCACGTGCTCGAACCCGGCAGCAAGCAGGGCATGCGCCGCGCGCAGCGACCGGTTCCCGGAACGGCACCCGATCACCAGCTTGCTGTCCTTCGGAAAGACGGCGGCGACGACCGACATGAAGTCTCCGTTCGGACGCATGCCGGAAGGCGTCGCGTGCAGCAGCGGGATGTTGTAGGCGCCAGCGGTGTGCCCTGCGTCGAACTCGGGGATCGAACGAACGTCGACGTAGACGTAGCCTTCCTCTTTGAGGAGCGTGTCCGCTTCCTCCGGTGAAACCCTCTTCACGTTCATGCCGTAGATCTAGGGACCTACTCGGAAGGAGCAAGTCCGCGGCTCAGCGGCCCGCGTTCTTCAGGAACAGATTCTCGAGCGTCTGTCTTTCCGGGATCATCGCGTCGAGCCTTGCGCCGGCCGCACCCGAAATCCGAATGACCTCTTCGACTGTCTTCTGGCCCTCGACACGCAGCGTCAGATGTCCGGCCCCGGCATCGACGATGGTGCCGCGCGAGCCGAGCGAATCCTTGAGTGTCTGCGATGCCCCGCTCAGCCGAATCTCGACCTGGCGCCCCGCCGTCTCCAAGAGGTCGTGTACCTGCCCTTCGGAGGTGATTTCGCCCTGCTGCATGATCACCACCCGGTCACACAGGAGCTCGACATCACTCAGGATGTGGCTCGTGAACAAGAGCGTCTTTCCGCGTTCTCGCTGTTCCAGCAGTAGGTCCCGCACCTCTTTGCGGCCGATCGGATCGAGACCGCTCATCGGTTCGTCGAGCACCAGCAGCTCCGGGTCGTGCAAGAGGGCTTGCGCGAGTCCGATCCGCTGCATCATCCCCTTCGAGAACTTGCCGATCGGCCGGTCGATCGCGTGCCGAAGACCGACCTTGTCGATCATCTCCTCCGAACGGGCACGGCGCTCCGCCTTCGGAATCCCGACCAGGCGTCCGCACAGGTCGAGAAACTCGAGCGGCTTGAGATACTGATACACGTACGGATTCTCGGGCATGTAGCCGACGCGCTTCGCCGCTTCGCGATCATCTGCCGAGCGTCCGAAGATCCGGATCTCCCCTTCGGTCGGAAAGATCAGCCGCAGGATCGCTTTGATGGTGGTCGTCTTCCCGGCGCCGTTTGGCCCAAGCAGCCCGAAGATCTCGCCCCTCTTCACCTTGAAGCTGGTGCCTCTGACCGCCTCCACCCGCTTTCGGAAGAACCCGATGTGGAAGACCTTCCAAAGACCCTCTACTTCCAACACGACCTCGTCACTCATGGAGCACCCCACGGAGGCTTCTAACCACCTCGTCGACCTCGGCGTTTCGCATCTGCGGATAGAGCGGAAGCGCGATTCCACGCGCCGCGATGTGCTCGGCGATCGGTAACGTCGCCTCGCTCCCCGCAAAGCTGCCGAGCTTGTGAATTGCGAACGAAAGAAGCCCAGCTTCGACACCGCGCTCTCGCAGCTTCGCGAGCACCGCGCGGCGGTCGTGGCCTTGCGGCAGCACTACCCCAAACGTTTGATAGTTGGATTCCGCGCCTTGCGGTGTGCTCTGAAAGTCCATCTCGTCGCCCAGGGCCTTCCGATACAGCGCCGCAAGCTCGCGCCTCCGCGACACGATCTCGTCGAGTCGCTGGAGCTGCGTTAGCCCCAGCGCTGCGGCGATTTCAGTCATTCGGGAGTTGCCCGCAGCGACGACAAATTCACCGCGCAGCTGACCGTGGTTGCGCAGCATCCGGAGCTTCTCGGCGATGTCGTCTTCATCGGTGAGGCACATCCCGCCCTCGCCGGTCGTCAGGATCTTCCGCGGATGAAAGCTCAGACACGACACCTTCCCGAGGCTACCGCATGGGCCGCTCGTGAAGCGGCTGCCTAGCGCGCACGCCGCGTCTTCGATGATGGGAAGCGCCCCGAGTGCTCCGCGGATCTCTTCGGCGCGCGCCGGGTTGCCGAACTGGTCGATCACGATGGCCGCCCTCGTGTTGCCGTTGCGCGCTTCGCGCAGCGCTTCGGCGGTGCTGTTCCATTCCGCCTGGTCGACGTCGACGAACCGCACCTTCGCCCCCGCGACTCGAACCGCGTGTGCCGGGCTCGGCCAACTCAGCCCGGGGCACAGCACCTCGTCTCCGGGTCCGACCTGCAGGGCCTTGAGCGCGAGCTGCAGCGCAGCGGTTCCGCTCGAGACGGCGACCGCATGCCGGCGCCCCAGCAGGGCCGCGATCGCGAGCTCGAAGCGCTCGACCAGCGCCCCCTGCACCAGCTGTCCAGATTCGAGAACGGCGGCGACGGCGCGCTGCTCATCCTCGCCGATCCATGGTTTTGCAAGCGGAATCAAGGCGGCATCATCTTACCAGCTCGGCCTGCAAAACGACCAGATTGCGGGGCTAGGTCCCCGGGCGCACCTTAGGAGCGTGGAACTCGCGCAGCAGCTCGACGCATTGGAACGAGCTCTGACGCGCATGGGGATCGTCCTCCTCGAAGAGGAGCTCCCCGAAGAGGCCCATATCGACGGGGGCCTGTGCAAGGTTGGGGGCGAGCTGGTGCTGTACGTCTCGCCGACGGCTCCACCTTGGCGCCGCGTGGACGTGCTGCTGAGAGCGCTTCGCCGATTGCCTCATGCAGACGTCTGGCTCCCGCCCGAGATTCGCCGGCTGCTCCAGGGCGAGGATATCTGCGATGACGCCGCTGGGCTGATACCCTTAAGGAACGAGGAAGAACGTTGAGTGGTCTTGGCTTGATACTTTCAGGGGGCGGTGCGCGAGGCGCTTACGAAGTAGGTGTCCTCGAGTACATCTTCAGCGAGTTCGCCGACGCCCAGGGCAACGCACCGAAGGTCGACCTGATCTCAGGAACCAGCGTCGGCGCGGTCAACGGCGCGTTCGTCGCCTCAGCAATCGGCGAGATGCCAGGCGCTCTGAAAGAACTCGTCTCGATTTGGACCGACCTCGAGTTGCCGCATGTGCTCGGATTTGGTCTTCGCCAAGCCGCGGGCCTCTATCGCGTGCTTCTCGGCGGCAGTGGCCAGGCACGCGGTGTGTTCGATCCGGCCCCGCTCTCGGCTCTCGTTGGAAGGACCGTTCGCTGGCGCCGCCTCAGGCGAAACATTCAGACTGGCCAGCTTCGCGCTCTCACGGTCAGCACGACGCACGTCGGCACGGGACAGCCCGTGATCTTCGTGGACGCAGCTCCTGGCCAAGGAATTCCCAAGGGTTTGAGCCTCCACGCGCTCGTCCGTAGGGCCAGAATCGGCCAGCACCACGTGCTCGCTTCCGCAGCGATTCCCCTGATCTTCCCCCCCGTCGAGATCGGCGACGAGATTCACTGCGACGGCGGCCTCCGACTCAACACCCCGATGGGACCTTCGGTCCATCTCGGCATGAACCGCCTCCTGGTCGTCGGCCTTTCGACTCCACACGCCGCCGGCGGGCGTGCCGTGCAAGATGGAAAGTACCCCGGTGCGACCTACATGCTCGGCAAGGTGCTCAACGCGTTCCTTCTCGATCACGTCAATACCGACCTTCTCGAAGTGCAGCGCATCAACGACTTCCTCAAGGATGGCGTTCGTGCGTACGGTCCGGAGTTTATCGATCGCATCAACGAGGCCGCGAAAGTACGCGGCGCGTTGGCGGAGCGCCGCCTGCTCAACTCGCTGGTTCTGCGACCTACCACCGACATCGGACAGGTCGCATCCGAGTACCTTGCGTCCAACCGAGTTCGATTCGGCAAAGCCCTCGGGCGGGCGTTCATCAGCATGCTGGACGTCGGTGCAGGCGCTGATGCCGACCTGGCGAGCTACCTCTTGTTCGACGGAGGTTTCGCGCAGACCCTCATCGAGATGGGACGGCGAGACGCCCACGCCCGGAGGGACGAGATTGAAGCCTTCCTGTTCGAAGACCCCGACGCCATTCTATCCCCATCGCGGACTGTGGAGACGGGGGAACGTTCAGGGTCTAAGCCAGCAGAATAGTAAGCCCTTCCAAGCGAAGCACCGCTGTGGACAAACAGTGGAACGCTGACCGAAGGGTCAGTCGCATTGTAATATTTTACCCCTAACGGTGGCTGTGTTAGGCTCCAGAAGTGGCTCAACCCAGCGTCGCGCATATCTCTGAAAACGCGACCCAATCGTCGCAGCGTCTCGTCCAGAACGTCGCGCTGGTGGTTCGCGGCAAAGAAGAAGTCATCAAGTTGGCGGTCGTCTCGCTCTTGGCGCGAGGCCATCTGCTGCTCGAGGACGTACCCGGTGTCGGCAAGACGACTCTGGCCCGGTCACTGGCCGCGTCGATCGGCGTCTCGTTCCGGCGCCTTCAATGCACGTCTGACTTGATGCCTACCGATGTGCTCGGCGGCAACGTGTTCAACCAGTTGCAGAGCACCTTCGAGTTTCGGCCCGGCCCGATCTTCACGCAGGTTCTGCTCGCCGACGAGGTGAATCGCACGACGCCCAAGACCCAGAGCGCGCTCCTAGAAGCGATGGACGAGCGTCAGGTGTCGATCGACGGCGAAACGCACAAGCTCGAAGAACCGTTCTTCGTGGTCGCAACGCAGAACCCGCAGGAGTTCTACGGCACGTACCCGCTACCCGAGTCGCAGCTCGATCGCTTCCTCGTTCGACTCAGCCTCGGCTACCCACCGCCAGGCGTCGAGCGTGAAGTGCTCAATCGTCGCGGCGCAGATCCGGTTCAGCAGCTCGACCCCGTGATGAGCGCCAGCGAGCTTCGGCACGTCCAGCAAGCGGTCGATTCGGTGCGCGTCGACGATGCAGTCCTCGACTATCTCCATCGGATTGTCCTTGCCACACGAAACACCCCGCTCTTGTCGATCGGCGTCTCCACCAGAGGCGCGCTCGGTTTCGAGCGTGCAGCGCGCGCGAGGGCATTGGTGGATGGCCGCTCGTTCGTCCTCCCCGACGACGTCAAAGCGCTCGCAGGCCCCGTCCTGGCGCACCGAGTGAAGGTGAGCGGCGGCGTGGGTGGTGGAGCGGTTCGCGACGACGCACAGCGCATCATTCGCGAGCTCCTCACCGTCGTGGCTGTCCCTCTCTGATCGGCCCGAGCGATGCGAATCTTTCGACGAAGGCGGAGCAGGCGGAAGTTTCGACTGACGCGCGAGGGCCGCGCTTTCCTATTCATCACGCTCGGTGTCGGCCTAGCCGCGGTGAACACCGCGAACAATCTTCTCTACTTGGTGCTCGGGCTCCTGCTCAGCCTTCTATTGGTGAGCGGCGTGCTCAGCGACCTGGCGTTGTGGAAGCTCCACATCAAACGCGAGCCTCCGACGCGAGTCTTTGCCGGGAGACGTTCGCTGATGGACGTCGCCTTGCTCAACGACAAGCGATGGCTGTCCAGTGTCTCGGTCGAAATCATCGACGAGATCGATGGCGTCGAGACTGAACCCGCGAGGTTCGTTCGAGTCGAGGCGGGCAAGACAGAGGTCGCAAGCTATCGGTTCGAAACGCTGCGCAGAGGAATCGTCGAGCTGGGCACCGTGCGAGTGCTCACTCGCTACCCGTTCGGCCTCATCGAGAAGGGCTACACGACCTTCCTGCCCGACGAGGTCATCGTCTATCCGCGGCTGCTCGAGCATGTGGCGACGCCAGCCACCCGCCCGATGCAGGGCGATGCGGCCCCCATCCATCAGACCGGCC
>JBGUEF010000037.1:0-16894 GCA_041821485.1 Deltaproteobacteria bacterium | reverse complement strand
GCGCGTCGTGTACCGCTTTCGGACGCCCCCTCTCCGCACGATCACGACCTCGGACGTTCCAAGCGCGGCCGCCGCGGTTCGCAGTGAGCTCAGGCGAATGGGCACGCCAATAACGCCAGAGATCGAGGCCTTCCTCGACGGCCTGCCTCCCTGAGAGCCCAAGCCCGTCGGCTTGACCCGCGGACTGAAACGCGTTTCACTTCGGCCCAACTTCGAAGGGACGCGCAGTGGGCATTTCGCACGAAATCATTGATGGAATCGCCGAAATCGTCGTTGACTATCCTCCGGTCAACGCGATCCCCGTGGCCGGTTGGTTCGAGCTAGCTGAGGTGATCACGGCCGCCGGCAATGACCCGGAGACGCGCGCGGTCATCCTTAGGGCGGAGGGCCGAGGCTTCAATGCCGGCGTCGACATCAAGGAGATGCAGGACACCGAGGGCTTTGACTCGCTCCTCGGCGCTAACCGCGGCTGCTGGGAGTCCTTCAAGGCCGTCTACGAGTGCAAAGTCCCGGTCATCACGGCCGTGCATGGCTTCTGTGTGGGCGGCGGCATCGGCCTGGCCGGCAACTCGGACATCCTCATCGCAGCGAAGGGCACCAAGTTCTCGCTGCCCGAGGTCGACCGGGGCGCGCTCGGCGCAGCGACCCACCTCGCTCGCCTCGTCCCACCACTCAAGATGCGCGCGATGGTTCTGACTTGCGAAGCTGCGACCGCCGAAGAGCTGCACAACTGGGGCTCGGTCTACGCAGTGGTCGAAAAGGATGAGCTCGCGGACAAGGCGAGGGAAGTCGCTCGCACCTTCACCAAGAAGATCCCGCGCGTCGTGCGCGTGGCGAAGGAGTGCCTGAACAACATCGATCCGGTCGACGTGAATCGTTCGTACCGGTTCGAGCAGGGCTTCACCTTCGAGCTCAACTTGGCGGGCGTGGCCGACGAGGCTCGGGACGCGTTCGTGGAAAAACGCGACCCGAACGCTGACGAGAAGTGAGGTAGCTTCGTGAACGACAAACGCATGACGGTGGATGAAGCCGTCGCCGAGGTGACCGACGGTATGACCATCGGCATCGGAGGCTGGGGCTCTCGGCGAAAGCCGATGGCGTTCATTCGAGCTCTGGTCCGTAAGGGCGTGAAGAATCTGACGGTCGTTTCCTATGGCGGTCCGGACATCGGAATCCTGTGCGCGACGGGGCAGCTCAAGAAGGCCGTGTACGGCTTCGTATCCCTCGACTCGATCGCGCTGGAGCCGCATTTCCGCAAGGCACGGCAGAACGCGACGATCGAAGCGGTCGAGCTCGACGAAGGCATGTTCCTTTTGGGCCTCCGCGCCGCGGCGCAGCGGCTGCCGTTCTTGCCGACCCGTGCGGGCCTGGGTTCGGATGTCCTGAAGATCAACCCGCACCTCAAGACCGTGAAGTCGCCGTACGATGACGGCGAGGAGCTCGTGGCAGTGCCAGCGTCGAACGTCGACGTCGCTTTCATTCACATGAATCGCGCCGACGCGTCGGGGAACGGCCAAGCTCTCGGGCGCGACCCGTACTTCGATAACCTCTTCTGCATGGCTGCCAAGAAGGCCTTCATGAGCTGCGAGAAAATCGTGCCGACCGAGGAGCTCGTCAGCGGCGGTCCACTGCAGAGCCTGGTGATCAACCGCATGATGGTGAGCGGCGTCGTCGAAGCCCCAGGGGGCGCACACTTCACCGAGTGCCTGCCCGACTATGCGAGAGACGAGAAATTCCAGCGCGAGTACGCGGCGACTGCCAAAGACGAAGAAGCGTGGAAAGCGTTTCGCGCGAAGTACCTCGACGTGAGCGAGGCCGAGTACCAGAAGGCGGTGGCGTCATGAGCAACACCGAAGCCACACGGGCTGACGTCTGCGCTCTTGCCGTTGCGGAGTGCTTCCGAAACGACGGTGAGATCATGGCCAGCGCCATGGGGACCACGCCGAGCCTGGGTGCCCGCCTGGCGAAGAGGACGTTCGAGCCTGATCTGGTCATGACCGACGGATTCAATCTGATCCTTCGCCGCGCGTTGCCACTCGGGGCCAAACCCGCCGACGACGACGTCGAAGGCTGGATGCCCTTTGGCACCGTCTTCGACACGCTCTGGTGGGGGCGCCGTCATGTCATGATGGGCGCGTCCCAGATCGATCAGTTCGGCAACCAGAACATCGCGTGCATCGGTCGGTGGGAAAACCCCAAGGCGCAGCTTCTCGGCGTGCGCGGCGCGCCCGGCAACACGATCAACCACGTGACCAGCTACTGGATTCCGAATCACAACGCCCGGGCACTGGTGGCGAAGGTCGATATGGTCAGCGGCGTCGGATACGACCGCGCGGCCGCCCTCGGCCCCGAGGGGAGCCGCTTCCACGAGATCCGGCGCGTGGTGACCAACCTCGGCGTGTTTGATTTCAACACGCCCGACCACCGGATGCGCTTGGTTTCGCTGCACCCCGGCGTAGAGCTTCAGCAGGTCATCGACAACACGGGGTTTGAGCTGGTGGTTCCCGACGGGGTGGACACCACTCCGGTACCGACCCCAGAGGTCATTGCGGTGTTGCGCGAGCTCGATCCGCAAGGCTATGCGCAGAAAGAGGTCGTAGTATGACGGTTCAGAAGAGGACCACGAAAGCGCCTGCGAAGAAGCGCAAATCGGCCGCCCCGAAGGCCAAGGCCAAGCGCACATCGAGGCCCTCGGCCAAGTCGACGTCGCCTCAGGTGAAAGCATCGGCGAAGAAGCGCAAATCCTTGCCGCCCGAGGCGAAGGCCAAAGCCAAGCCGAAGACCGGGGCTCGTAAGAGCAAACCGCCGGTCCGTGCGAAGGTTGTCGAAGCACCAGCGCTCGAGATGGCCGCAAAGACCAAGTCAGCGTTGCACACCCGCATCTGCGAGATGTTCGGCATCGAGTACCCGATCATTCAGACGGGGATGGGCTGGGTCTCAGGGGCAAAGCTGACCGCGGCGACCAGCCAGGCGGGGGGGCTCGGGATTCTGGCGGCCGCGACGATGACATTCCCGGAGCTCGAAGAGACCATCGCCAAGCTCAAGGACCGAACCGATAAGCCTTTCGGCGTGAACATGCGTGCCGATCAATCCGACGTGATGAAGCGCGTTCAACTTCTCATTCGTGAGAAGGTCAAGGTTGCGAGCTTCGCCCAGGCGCCCGGCGAGAAGGTCATCAAGACACTCAAGGACGCCGGCGTTCTGACGATGCCGACGATCGGTGCGCGGCGTCACGCCGAGAAGGTGCAGGCCTGGGGCGTCGACGCGGTGATTGCACAAGGGCATGAGGGCGGCGGCCACACGGGGCAGATCCCGACATCGATCTTGATTCCGGATGTCTCGGCGGCCGTCGACATCCCCGTCGTTGGCGCCGGAGGCTTCCGCGACGGACGTGGCCTCGTGGCGGCGTTGGCCCTCGGAGGCGAGGGCATCGCGATGGGGACGCGCTTCTTGCTGACGCAGGAAAGCCAGGTGCCCGACCACGTGAAACAGATCTACCTCGACACCAAGGCGAACGGCACCGTCGTGACCAAGGCGGTCGATGGCCACCCGCAGCGCGTCATCCGAACGTTCCTGATCGAGCAGCTCGAGAAGGCGAACCCAATCACGCGCTTTCCGCGCGCGGCCCTCAACGCCTTGTCGCTGATGAAGGTCACCGGAACCTCCCTTCCAGAGCTGCTCGAAGAAGGCATGGCGATGAAGCAGAACCAGGCGCTCACCTGGGCACAACTCGCGATGGCTGCCAACGCACCCATGCTGACCAAGGCGTCGATGGTCGATGGCAGGGTCGAGGCAGGCATTCTTCCGACGGGTCAGATCGCCGGCGTCATCGACGAAATCCCAACGGTTGCCGAGCTTCTCCGGCGCATCATCGCCGAGGCGGAAGACACGCTCGAGCGGCTGGGTGCATGAGCGAGCGCGATGGATCTCAACTTCACCGATTCTGAGAACGCTTTCCGGAAAGAGTGCCGGGCGTGGCTCGAAGCGAACGTCCCCAGCGAGCCTTTGCCCTCGGGCGATACGAAAGAAGGCTTCGCACTGCACCTCGAGTGGGAGCACAAACTTTTCGACGCGGGCTGGGCGGCGGTTTCCTGGCCCACGCAGTACGGCGGACGTGAGGCGACGCTCTTCGAGTGGCTCATCTTCGAGGAGGAGTACTATCGAGTGGGTGCGCCGAGCCGCGTCACCCAAAACGGCATCTTCCTGCTGGCGCCGACCCTCTTCGAGTTCGGAACCGACGACCAGAAAGAACGGATCCTACGGCCGATGGCGCGCGGCGATGTGGCGTGGGGGCAGGCATGGTCCGAGCCCAACGCGGGCAGTGACCTCGCGTCACTCAAGAGCACTGCACGGCGTGTCGAGGGTGGCTGGCGGCTCACCGGCCAGAAGACCTGGTCCACCCGCGCGGTGTTCTGCGACATGGCGTACGGCTTGTTCCGCACCGATCCCGAGCAAGCGCGTCACCGCGGGCTGACGTATTTCATGTTCCCGCTGCACGCGGAAGGCGTCACGGTGCGTGGTGTGGATCGTCTCGATGGAGACGAAGGTTTTGCGGAAATCTTCCTCGAAGACGTGTTCGTGCCTGACAGCGAGATCATCGGCGAGGTGGACAAAGGCTGGGGGGTCGCCATGGCGACCACGAGCTCGGAGCGAGGGCTGAGCCTTCGGAGCCCTGGCCGGTTCATGGCCACGGCCGCGCGTCTCATCGACCTCTACCATCGCTACCGGGATCGCTCTGATCCTGTTCTCCGCGACCAAGTCATCCAGGCCTGGATGGACGCCCAGGTGTATCGCTGGTTCACCTTCCAGACGGTCACCCGCATGGTGCAGGGCGAGTCGATCGGCCCCGACTCCAGCATGAACAAAGTGTTTTGGTCGGAGATGGACGTGCGCACGCACGAAACCGCGCTGGCGATGATCGGCGACGCGCTAGAGCTCGATGAGGGGTCGGACGGCGCCGTCGATGGAGGCCACTGGATGAAGGGCTTCCAGTTCGCTCTCGCCGGCCCGATTTACGCCGGCACCAACGAGATCCAACGCAACATCATCGCCGAGCGAGTTCTCGGCCTTCCGCGGAAGTAGCCCCATGCGTTTTGCTTTCACAGATGACCAGAAGATGCTTCGCGATACGGTACGCGAGGTCTTGCAGCGCGAGTGTGCGCCCGAGGTCGTTCGCGCGGCTTGGGAAGGGCGCCCCGAAGGCGTTCGTGCCGTCTGGGACACGCTCGCAGAGACGGGCCTGATTGGCATGACAGCATCCGAGGATGCGGGCGGCATGGCCATGAGCGAGCTCGACCTGATCCTTCCCTTGGAGGAGATCGGATACGCCGCATTGCCCGGTCCTATCGTCGACACCGTTGCGGTTGGGATTCCGCTACTCGAAGCAGCCGGCACCGACGCGCAAAAAGAGCGTTGGCTCGGGCCCGCGGTGGCAGGTGAGGCTCGCATCGTCGTGGTCTTCGAAGATCAAGCACTCGTTCCGTACGCGGCCTCCGCCGATGTGTTGCTCGTACAGTGGGGCGGGACGGCGTACTGCGTTCCGGTCGCAGAGGCTTCCATTAGCCCCGAGCAATCGGTGGACCGGGCCCGCGAGCTCGGTCGCATCGCGTTCGAAGCCAGCGCGCAATACCAGATGCGCGATGACGTGGAGACGGCATCGCTGTTTGCTCTCGGTCGTGAGCGCGCCGCGCTAGGCACGGCTGCCCAGCTGATCGGACTCTCGCGTCGCATGCTCGACATGGCGGTTCAGTACGCGAAGGATCGCGAGCAGTTCGGCAAGCCGATCGGCGCGCAGCAGGCGATCAAACACCGGCTCGCCAACGCGCTCATCGAGCAAGAGTTCGCGCGGCCGACGGTGTATCGCGCTGGTTGGTCGATGGCGACCTCGGCCCGGGATGCCGAGATCGATGTCTCCCTGGCTAAGATCTATGCAGGTCAGGCTGCAAAATTCGTAGCCAAGGAGGCGCTGCAGGTCCACGGTGCGATCGGCTACACGATCGAATGCGACCTACATATGTGGATGAAACGCGCATGGGCGCTCGCCGCGGCCCATGGCGATGCTGCCTATCACCGTGAGCGCGTAGGCCGCCATATTCTTTGAGCTTTCCTGGTTGCGCCTTGCCGGCGACAACCGTGCCCTCTAGAGATACCAAATAGCGAGGTTCAGATGCCCGAAGCATACATTGTTGAAGCAGTTCGTTCGCCCGTCGGCAGAAAAAAGGGCGGGTTGAGCAAGGTCCACTCCGCCGACCTCGGCGCTCATGCCATCAAGGGGTTGATCGAGCGCGTCGGTATCGATCCCGGCGTCGTCGAAGACGTGGTGTTTGGCTGTGTGGACTCGGTTGCCACTCAGGCTGGCGACATCGCGCGCACGTGTTGGTTGGCTGCTGGGTATCCGGAGCACGTTCCGGGCGTGACGGTCGACCGTCAGTGCGGCTCCTCCCAGCAGGCGGTTCATTTCGCCGCGCAGGGCGTGATGAGCGGCACGCAGGATGTCGTTGTCGCCGGGGGCGTTCAAAACATGAGCATGATACCGATCGGGGCTTCGATGATCGCCGGGAAGGAGTTCGGCATTTCCGACCCGTTCTCAGGCTCGGTCGGTTGGACCGAGCGCTACGGCGACAAGCCGGTCAATCAGTTCTACGGCGCCGAAATGATCGCAGAGAATTGGGACCTTTCCCGCGAGGAGCTCGAGAAGTTCGCGCTCGAGAGCCATCGTCGCGCACTTCAGGCCCAGAAGGAAGGCCGCTTCGATCGTGAAATCATTCCGTTCGGCGACGTTACGGCCGATGAAGGCCCGCGTGCCGACACGACGCTCGAAAAAATGGCGGCGTTGCCGATTCTCATGGAGGGCGGACGGCTCACCGCCGCGGTGGCCAGCCAGATTTCAGACGGTTCCGCGGCGCTCCTGATCGTTTCGGAGAAGGCTCTGAAGGAGCACAACCTCACCCCGCGTGCCCGCATCCATCACCTGAGCGTTCGTGGTGAAGACCCGATCCGAATGCTCTCCGCTCCGATTCCCGCAACGCGTTACGCGATGGAGAAGTCTGGCATGAGCCTCGACGACATCGACCTCGTCGAGATCAACGAAGCGTTCGCACCCGTCGTCTGCGCATGGGCGAAGGAGCTCGACGTCGACCTCGCCAAGGTGAACGTCAACGGTGGTGCGATTGCGCTCGGGCATCCGCTCGGCGCAACGGGCGCCAAGCTCATGACGACGCTCCTTCACGAGCTCGAGCGCACGGGAGGCCGCTACGGTCTGCAGACCATGTGCGAGGGTGGCGGCCAGGCGAACGTCACCATCATCGAGCGGTTGGGCTGAGTCCTTTTTCGAGGACTGAAAGCCCGTCTTCTCGGCGATTCGTGTGCGGTATGTGACATGCCGCACACGAACTCGTGACTTAGTCGACAGCTTCCGCGGAGGTCGGCATCATGAGGGTCTACGGCCGGTATGAGCTCCAAGCTTCCAAAGCAAGGTTCGAATCCACCGCCTCCGATGCGCAAGCACTCAGAGGTCCGTCCCGCGGTGCAACCTGACGAGCGACGCCATGCCGACCGCTGGGCTTCCGACGCACAGATCGAAATTCTCGCTCCGATCCAGGCGGATGCGACCGCTCTCGACGTGAGCTCGACCGGGATCCAGCTTTCGCTCTACGGGTGGCTCTCGACGGGCACGCTGTGCGACCTTCGCATCACTACCCATACCGGCCGCGTGATCTTCAAGCGCGCACGAGTCATTTGGGCCCGCCGCGTTGGCGATGAATGTGTGGCAGGGCTTCAGGTGGTGGGTTCGATCGTGCCGCCCGCAATGGCCGAGTAGCCGCCAATCGTCCAGATCAGGTTTTCTACGGGGTTCTTGTGTCCTGAGCGAACTGCCGGCTTGACGGCGAGGCTCGGGCAAAATAGAACACGTTTCACTTCTTTACGACCCTTTTTCTACCCGTAACCGGGAGGTGGACATGGCCAAAGTAGCCAACACAGCAGAGTATTTCGAGACCCTTGGTGATCGCTTCTTGGCCGACCAGGCCAAGGGAGTGAACGCGACGATCCAATACACCCTGGCAGGCGACGGTGGTGGCGAGTGGACCATCACCATCGAAGACGGCGAGTACAAGGGCGTCCAGGACGGCGGCGTCGAGAAGCCGACGCTCAACGTGATGATGGACGCCGAGAAGTTCGTCGAGATGGCCAACGGCGACCTCGATGGCCGCAAGGCATTCCTTACGCGCAAGCTCAAGGTGAAGGGCAACATCGCTCTCGCCCAGAAGATGCAAAAGTTCTTCCCCCAGGGCTAATCGCCCACCACCACGGGAACACACCCATGAGCGAGATTCTGTCGGCTCCGTACGTGCTCGAATACACGTACACCCGAAGCACTGGTCCGGTAGTCGGCCGCTTCTTGGAAAACCTTCGGTACGAAGTACTCGAAGGCGTCAAGACGGCCGACGGACGTGTGCTTTGCCCACCTCTCGAATACGACGAGGAGGGTGAACCGACGACGGGCGAGTTCGTCCCGTTGCGCCCGTCGGGCACGGTGAAGTCTTGGTCATGGGTGCAAGAGCCCCGAAAGGGGCACCCGTTCGATCGTCCATTTGCTTGGGCCCTCATTCAAATCGACGGCACCGACAACGCCATGGTGCATGCCGTCGACGCGGGGAAGGCCAAGCGAATGAAGACGGGCATGCGGGTGCGTCTACGCTGGGCCGACGAGAAGAACGGGACGATTCGTGACATCGCCTGTTTCGAGCCGATCTCTCCCTTCATGCCCGGTCCGGTACACCTCGAGTACGAGGTGAACCCAGGCAAGCACTACACCGCATATCTGCGCGGCCTGCAGGAGGGTAAGATCATTGGCGGCCGGGACCCGGATGTCGGCAAAGTGTATGTGCCGCCCCGTGGGGCTGACCCGATGACCGGCAACCCGACGAGCGAGTACGTCGAAGTGCCCGACGTGGGGGTGCTCACTACATTTACGATCATTCGCGTTCCGTTCCCGGGCCAGAAGCTCACGCCGCCGTATTGCTTCGGGGCGATCGTCCTCGATGGCTCGGACAGTCCCATCTATCACTTGATCAGTGGTGTCCCCCACGAGGAGATTCGGATGGGCATGCGCGTGAAGGCCAAGTGGAAGCCCAAGGCGGAATGGGAGACCTCACTCGAGAACATTCTTTACTTCGAGCCCACCGGCGAGCCCGACGTTCCGTTCGATAGCTACAAGGAGCATCTCTGATGCGCGACGTCGCGATTGTTTCCTTCTCGCAGCTTCCCTCGGTGAAGGCGATCGACGCCGCAGACGAACCCGAGCTCGTCCAACCGGTCACTTCGGATGCGATGAAGCAGGTCGGTCTTACGCAGGACGACATCGGGTTCACTTGCTCCGGCAGCACCGACTATCTCCCGGGGCGCCCGTTTTCGTTTGTCGCGGCCATCGACGGCCTCAAAGCCTGGCCGCCCATTCGCGAGTCACACGTCGAAATGGATGGAGCGTTTGCGCTCTACGAAGCTTGGGTGCGCCTCATGCACGGGGACATCGATACCGCGCTGGTGTTTTCGTTTGGCAAGAGCTCGCTGGGCCCGGTGCCTGACGTTCTGAATCTGCAGAATGACCCCTACTACGTGCAGCCGCTCGGGCTCGACTCGATCAGCGCTGCAGCCCTGCAGGCGCAAGCGATGATCGATGCCGGCAAGGCGACGGAACGCGATTTCGCGGAGGTCGTGGCGCGAAATCGTAAGAACGCGATCGACAATCCGAACGCGCATATCAAGGGCGACTTCAGCGTCGATGCGATGCTCGAAGAGCCCTACCTCAGCTCGCCTTTACGCAAGAGCTTTTGCCCGCCGCTATCCGACTCCGCAGCGGCCGTTGTTCTCGCAGCGGGGGATGTCGCCAGGAAGCTCGTGAAGCGACCCGCCTGGATTCGCGGCATGGATCATCGAACCGAGCCTCATGCGCTCGGTCAGCGCGACCTCACTACCTCACCTTCCGCGAAGCTGGCGGCCGAGAAGGCGGGCGTCGGCAAAGGCCAAATCGACGTAGCGGAGCTTCACGCGCCGTTTGCGCACCAGGAGATCATCTTACGAGAGGCGATGGGGCTCGGCGAAGGCGTCCGTGTGAATCCCTCAGGCGGTGCGTTGGCTGCCAACTCGCTCATGACCGCGGGGCTGATTCGATTCGGCGAAGCGGCGAGCCGCGTGCTCTCCGGGGACGCAGAGCGCGCGTTGGCGCACACGACGAATGGCGTCTGCCTTCAACACAACCTCGTCGCCGTCTTGGAGGGAGAGTAATGGCTGAGCACTGTGCAGTCATCGGGATCGGGCAGACCAAGCACCGGGAGAGTCGGCGTGACCTGTCGATTCCCGGCCTAGTCCGAGACGCAGCGCTTCGCGCGCTGCAAGACGCGGACATGACCTGGAAGGACATCGACTCCATCGTCATCGGCACCGCGCCCGACATGTTCGAAGGCGTGATGATGCCGGAGCTCTGGCTCTCGGATGCACTCGGTGCGGCCGGCAAGCCCATCTTCCGCGTACATACCGCCGGTTCGGTGGGTGGTTCGACTGCCGTAGTCGCGTCCCACTTGGTTCAGGGTGGGGTGCACGAGAAGGTGCTCACGCTTGCGTTCGAGAAGCAAAGCGAGGCCAACGCAATGTGGGCCTTGTCGCCGGTGATTCCGTTTCAGCCGCAACTCGTCGCCGGCGCGGGCGGCTACTTTGCGCCGCTCATCCGCTCGTACATCCGCCGCTCCGATGCGCACCCCGACACCGGCTGTATGGTTGCCGTCAAGGACCGTCAACACGGGTTGCTCAATCCCAACGCGCATCTTCACCTCGATCAGACGCTCGAGCAGGTAAAGGCGTCGCCGATGCTCTGGGATCCGATTCGCTATTCCGAGACTTGCCCTTCATCCGACGGCGCAGTCGCGATGGTCCTGGTGAACGAGAAGCACGCCGGCCGCGTGAAGAACCCGGCATGGGTCAAGGGCACGTCGGTCCGAACCGAGCGCACGTTCTTTGCCGGGCGCGATCAGGTCAACCCGGCTGCGGGAAAGCTTTGCGCAAAGGACGTCTACGACGAGGCTGGCATCACCAACCCCCTCAAGGAGATCGACTGTGCCGAGGTGTACGTGCCGTTCTCGTGGTTCGAGCCCATGTGGCTCGAGAATCTGGGCTTCGCGGAAGAAGGCGAGGGCTGGAGGATGACCATGGAGGGCAAGACCAAGATCGGCGGTGAGATGCCGTGGAACATGTCCGGTGGAGTCATGTGCACCAATCCGATTGGTGCCAGTGGTATGCTCCGATTTGCGGAAGCTGCGCGTCAGGTGCGCGGGACAGCAGAGCAGCATCAGGTCGACGGCGCCAAGGTCGCCGTAGGCCATGCCTACGGGGGTGGCTCGCAGTTCTTTGCGATGTGGGTCGTCAGCTCGGAACGTTGAGCAGGAGAAACGATGGAATACAACCTTGCAGATCTTTACGAGGCCATTGCGGACGTCACTCCCGACAATATCGCCTTAGCGTCAGGCGACGTACACCACACCTATGCAGAGCTCGACAAGCGAGCGAACCGGCTTGCCCATTACCTGCAATCGCGCGGCATCGGGGCGGGTGACCACGTAGGGCTGCATCTGTTCAACGGGCACGAGTTCGTTGAAGCGATCCTGGCACTCTTCAAGATTCGCGCGGTCGGCATCAACATCAACTACCGCTTTGTCGGTCCCGAAGTGCGCTACATGATCGACAACGCCGACCTCAAAGGCATGATCACCCAGCGGCGCTTCCTTCCGGTGATCAACGAGGCAATGCAAGGTCTCGAACCCCTCCAGGCGCTCGTCGTGATCGAGGACGGCGTGGACGCGGTCGCCGATCAGGAATCGATTGAATATGAGACCGCCCTCGGGCAGGGTTCCGAAGAGCGGGACTTTGGACCCAGGTCTGGCGACGACCTTTACATCATCTACACCGGCGGAACGACGGGGATGCCGAAGGGCGTCATGTGGCGTCACCAGGACCTCTTCTTTTCCGGACTTCAGGGCGGATCGCCGGGCGGCGATCCGGTTGAGTCGCCAGAACAGCTCGTCGAACAAGCCAAAGAGGGCTGGTACACGGTCACCATGCTTCCGTGCGCCCCGTTCATACACGGTGCCGCGCAGTTCACGCAGTGGATCTGCCACCTGACTGGCGGTAAGCTCGTGCTCCAGCACGGGCCGAGCTTCGACGCGAAGCGCATCCTATCTCTGGTTGCCGAGGAGGACGTGTCGACCCTCTCGCTCGTCGGCGATGCCATGGCCATTCCCCTCGTGGAAGAGCTCAGGGCCGGTGACTACGACATGTCGAACCTCGGAGTCATTGCTTCGGCCGGCGCTATCCTGTCGGCAAGCATTCAGGAGGAGATCGAAGCGCTTCTCCCCGACGTGATGATCATCAACAGCTTTGGTACCAGCGAGTCTGGCGACCTCGGCCGTGCCGCCGGCGATGAAGACAGCCACGAGGGCCGTCCTTCGTTCTACATGGGTGATGAAGTCACCGTGCTAGACGAGAAGGGCGACCAGATCGAGCCAGGTTCGGGCCAGATCGGGATGGTCGCCCGCTCGGGCCGCTTGCCCCTCGGCTACTACAAGGATCCGGTGAAGACCGCCGAGCGCTTCAAGGAGTTCAAGGGGAAGCGCTGGGTCGTGCCTGGCGACTTCGCCACCATCGAGGAGGACGGCCGCATCACGTTCCTCGGACGTGGTAGCAAGTGCATCAACACGGGCGGCGAGAAGGTCTTCCCCGAAGAGGTAGAAGAGGCGCTCAAGGCGCACACGCAAATCATCGACGCGCTCGTGGTGGCCGTCCCGGATCCTCGGTTCGGATCCAAGGTCGCTGCCGTCTTCAACACGCGCGACAACCAGCAACTCTCGCTCGACGAAGTGCAGCAGCACTGCCGCAAACACATCGCGGGGTACAAGGTCCCGCGGCAGATCACGATCACAGAGACGGTTTCCCGCATGCCGAGTGGAAAACCGGACTACAAGTGGGCTGAAGATATCGCCCGCGAGCAAGCGAGCGCCTAGGCGCAAGCAACGAAGCCCCAAACTCGAGAGGAACCCATGTCAACAGCACAAGAAAAAGAAGAGGAGCTTTTTCCTGGCTATCCGCGTGGTTGGTTCGTCATCGGAGTGTCGAGTGAGCTAGCACCCGGCGACGTCAAACCAATCAAGTACTTCGGCCGAGAGATGGTTCTGTACCGCAGTGAAAGCGGAGCAGCGATCGTGCACGACGCGTTTTGTCCGCATCTCGGAGCGCATCTTGGGCACGGTGGCAAAGTCGTCGGAGAGACGATTCAATGTCCTTTCCATGCCTGGCGGTTTGACGAGACCGGCAAGTGCATCGATGTGCCCTATGCCAAGCGCATTCCGCCGCGTGCGTGCGTGAAGAACAACCCAGTGCAGGAGCACAACGGACTGATCTTCATGTGGAACGCGCGTGTCGATGGTGAAGAGCCGACCTGGGAGATCCCCGATGTGCCCGAGTACGGCGCCGAAGGTTGGACCGACTGGGGTTCCGCACTCATCGACATCAAGACGCACCCAAAGGAGATCGTCGAGAACCTGGCCGACAAGGGTCACTTCGGTCCCGTGCACGGCACCTGGGCCAACGAGTTTGGCAACGAGTTCAAAGACCACATCGGCATCCAGTACGTCAAGGGCGTCGCGTATCCGCGTGGTGGCGGCGAAGATCACTTCGAGCTGCAGTCCACGTACTATGGCCCCGGCTACATGCTCACGGAGATGCAGAGCGTTCTCCCGAACATCATGCTGCTGTGCCACACACCGGTCGACGAGAACCACGTTCACGTTCGCATCGGCGCCATGATCGATGTTTCGAACGTGAAAGACGGCAAGGACGAGTTCCAAGAAGGCTACCGGCAGAACATCATCGTCGGCTTCAAGGAGGACATCGCGATTTGGGAAAACAAGAAATACCGAACGCGACCGATTCTCTGCGACGGTGATGGTGATGTGGGAGCTCTGCGCCGCTGGTATCAGAAGTTCTACATGCCCCAAGCAGAGGTTGGATATTAGTCATGGATGATCGGGCCAAGCGAATCGTTGAAACAGCCGTCGCACTCGCGGAGCGCGACGGTTACCAGGCAGTACGGCTGCGGGACGTCGCAGCCACCGCGCAGGTAGCGCTCGGCACGGTCTACAAGCGTTTTGCGAGTAAAGAGGAGATCCTCATCGCGGCGCTGGAACAAGAGAGCGAGAAGCTTGTCGCAAAGATCGGCAAGAAGCCGGTTCCCGGCGACAACTCGCGAGAGCGAGTCCGTTTCGTCTTTACGGCGCTTACCAAGGGCCTCTTGCGGCGGCCGAATCTTGCGAAGGCACTGGTTCGCTCCCTGGCATCGGGCGACCCGAACATCACCGAGCGCGTCGCCAGTTTTCATGCCTTGATCACAGCCTTGGTCATGGCGGCGATTCGCGGTGAGGCTCCCGCTGATGAGGCGGTGTGGGGCGGCGAGGTCGATGAACGCGAACGAACCATCGCCTCGATCCTCCAAAACGTCTGGTTCGCCTCGTTCGTCGGTTGGGCCGGTGGTCTGCACGACGGGCCCCAGCTGCTTGACGACGTCGACAAAACGGCCGCTCTCCTGCTAGCGGCGTAGGCGAGGGCGCATCGATTCGCCGCAGCGATTTAGGTGGGTTCTTCCTTGCCCCAAGGGCTGCGAGGACACGCTTGCCGAGGAGGTGCGGAACCTCGACATCGAGGTCACGGACGTGCGGCCCACCGCGGTGCATGCTCGCGGCACCTTGCAAGACGGTTACCGGTTGTGCCTCTGGTCTCGTGTGGCATCGCGGGTCTTGCTGCCGCTCGTCGAGCTCGATGCCGACGACGATACGGCTCTCTATGATGCGCTCCGCGGGGTTGCCTGGTGGGAGCATTTCGACGCGACGCAAACCTTCGCCATAGGCAGCTCGCAGGCTCCGAAGAGCCCATTCCCGTCGCACTACTGGGTACAGCGAGCAAAGGACGCGATCGTCGACAGCTTTCGCGACCATGCGGGCACACGCCCGAGCATCGACAAACGAGACCCGGCGATCCGGTTTCACTTGCACATCGGCGAGGCGCATCACGAGCTTGCCCTCGATTTTTCCGGGGAAGGGCTCCACCGACGTGGCTACCGGAAGGAGGGCGGAAAGGCACCGCTCAAGGAGAACCTGGCGGCGGCGATCCTGTATCTGGCGGGTTGGCCTCAGGCGGCTCGCCAAGGCCTCACGCTGATGGATCCGACCTGCGGTTCGGGCACCTTCCTGATCGAAGCGGCGTTGATGGCGACCAACTGTGCGCCCGGGCTCTTGCGGGATCGGTTTGGGTTCGAGAATTGGCTTCGTCACGATGGGGCGGCGTTCGCGGCTGAGCGGGATGCCGCGTTGACAGCCCGTAAGGCGGAGTGCTCCGGGAGAATCTTCGGTTGCGACGCATCGGAAAAGGCGTTGTCGTACGTTCGGGACAACCTCGCTGCCGCCGGCGTCGAACAACATGTGTCGCTCGCGGTCCAGGAGCTGTCTGCCGTCGAGAAGCCGGCCGATGGCGGCATCCTGGTTTGCAATCCACCGTACGGCCACCGGCTCGGTGATGAGGGTACGCTGTTCCTGTTCTATCAGGCGCTTGGTGACACCTTGAAACGTGCCTTCGACGGATGGACCGCGTACGTGTTTGCCGCGCATGGAGGTAACCTGAAGCACCTCGGGCTTCGACCGACGCGCCGCCACGTTCTCTACAACGGCTCGATCGAGTGTCGCCTCGTCGAGATTCCGGTGCGAGGGGTCGCCGGTGGCGCGCCCGCCAAGGCGCCGGGATGGCGAAAGCCGAGCGAGAAGGCTCAGATGTTCGCCAACCGGATCAAGAAGAACAAGAAGAAGTGGGGGCGCTGGGCCAAGCGGAGCGGCATCGAATGCTACCGCATCTACGATGCGGACATCCCGGAGTACAACGTTGCCGTTGACCAATATCAGTCCAAAGCGGTGGTTCATATTTTCCAGAAGGAGCGAGACGCAGGCGACGACCGGGCGAAGCAGCGGATACAGGACGTCTTGATGACGCTTCCCGAGGCATTGGGAATCGACCCCGACGATCTCATCGTGAAGGTCAGGCGCAAACACGAGGAGGGCGATCAGTACGCTCGCATCTCCCAGCAAGAGGCGGAGATGCTCGTCAGCGAAGGTGACCTTCGCTTCGTCGTGAACCTCGAAGACCGCATCGACACGGGCCTCTTCTTGGACCACCGCGCCGTCCGCGCCTACGCGGCGGAGCATTGCAAGGGCAAGCGCATGCTCAATCTGTTCGCCTACACCTGCTCGGTGAGCGTCGCCGCGGCGGTCGGCGGAGCCAAGCAGACCACGAGCGTCGATCTCTCGAACACCTACCTCGACTGGGGCAAGAAGAACTTCGCAGCCAATGGCCTCGACCCCGCCAAGCACCGATTCATCCGCGACGACGCCACACGCTGGATGGCCAGGGACCGCAACAGCTACGATTGGATCTTCATCAACCCGCCCACCTTCTCACGTTCCAAGATGAGCAAGGGCGACTTCAACATCCACAAAGATCACCGAACCCTCATCGAAAGCGCCATGAGCTCCCTCGACAAGAAGGGCGAGCTCCTCTTCACCACCCATGCCCGAGCCTTCGAGCTAGACGAAACCATCACAAAGCGCTTCCAAGTCCAAGACGCCACCAAGCAGTTCGTCCCCCCCGACTTCACCCGCTACCCCTTCCAAGCCTTCCGCCTCACAAGAACCCGTTAACCCTTCCGAAAAGGGGACAGTCCCCTTTTTGAACGGGTTAGGTAGCGGGCGCCCGATCGCCGGGTCGTCAGCCGCCGGATTGCGCCGAACGTCCTACGAATCGCCTTTCC
>JBGUEF010000036.1:0-16981 GCA_041821485.1 Deltaproteobacteria bacterium | reverse complement strand
ATCTCAGGATCGTAGATCGTCTGCAGAGCTTCGATCACCGCGGCTTCGACCTGCTTGGGATCGATCGGTCCCGCGGGCTTCTCACCCGTTCCAGCATACGCCTCGCTGACCGGCTCGGTGGTCGCCGGATGTCCCTCGGCCTGCGGCAGGAACACATGGTCAGACGTGGACCGTGGCTCGATCTTGTGGATCTTCAAGCGTTCGATGTCGTCGCCCACCGCTCTACTCCGTCGTCGCTTCGCCGCTCTCGTCACCGAGAGCCTGGTTGAGGGTGTGCCAGCCGAGCGTGGCGCATTTGACGCGCATCGGGAACTCGCGAACGCCTGCGAACACCGCGAGCTTTCCGAGGGCATCGAGGTCGTCGGCCCCCTCGTCGCTCGTCACCATCGTGTGGAACCTCGAGAATAGCGCCTGGACCTCGGGGAGCGTCTTGCCCTTGATCGCCTCGGTCATCGTGGAGCACGACGCCTGCGAGATCGCGCATCCCTGGCCGATGAACCCAATGTCGGTGATCTTGTCACCATCCAACTGCAAGCGAAGCGTAATCTTATCGCCGCACAGCGGGTTGTAGCCGCGCCCCTCGCGGTTGTGCGGCTCGGGGAATCTGTGATTCCGAGGGTGCTTGCCGTGATCGAGGATCACTTCTTGGTACAGCTCACGAAGGTCCATTAGCCGAATAGCTCCTGCACTTTTCGAAGCGCGCCGACCAAGGCGTCGATGTCGTCGGTGGTGTTGTAGACGCCAAGTGATGCGCGCGCGGTTGCGGCGATGTCGAAGTGCTCCATGACCGGCTGCGCACAATGGTGCCCGGTGCGAATCGCCACGCCTTCCGAATCGACGATGGTACCGATGTCGTGCGGATGCGCTGCATCCATCAAGAACGACAGCACCGCGACCTTGCCCGGCGCGGTTCCAATCAGCCGCACGCCGGGCACCGCTTCGAGCGCATCGGTGGCATAGCGAAGCACGGCGTTTTCGTGGGCGTGGACCGCCTGAATATCGAACGATGCGAAGTAGTCGATCGCCGCACCGAGGCCAATGGCCCCAGCGATGTTCGGGGTGCCGGCTTCGAACTTGTAAGGGAGCTCGTTGTAGAGCGTCTCTTCGAAGGTGACCGAGCGAATCATGTCGCCGCCACCTTGATAGGGCGGCATGCCCTCGAGCAGCTTCTCCTTGCCGTAAAGCGCGCCGATCCCGCTCGGCCCGTAGAGCTTGTGGCCACTGAACGCATAGAAATCAACGTCAAGCGCCTGCACATCGACATCTACGTGCGACATGGCCTGGGCACCGTCGAGCAACACGACCGCTCCTCGATCATGCGCGAGCGCGATCAGCTCGGCGACTGGCAACACCGAACCGAGCGCGTTCGAAACATGGGCCATCGCGACGAAGCGCGTGCGCTCCGTGAGTTGCTCCTCGAAAGCCTCGCGCAACACCTCGCCGCGGTCCGTCATCGGGACGACGACGAGTGTCGCGCCCGTCTGCTGGCAAAGGATCTGCCAAGGCACGATATTCGAGTGGTGCTCGAGCTCGGTCACCAGGACCTCGTCGCCTTCGCGGAGATGGGCGCGCCCCCAGCTATGTGCGACGAGATTGATCGCTTCGGTCGTGCCGCGGGTGAACACCACCTCGCTTTTCTTGGCGGCGTTCACGAAGGCACGGACCTTTTCACGTGCCTCTTCAAAACGAGCGGTCGCGCGCTGCGAGAGCAGATGAACGGCTCGATGGATGTTGGCACAATCCCGGGCGTAGACCTCGGTCACCGCGTCGATGACCGATTGGGGCTTGAGAGATGTCGCCGCGCTGTCGAGGTAAACCAGCGGCTTTCCATGGACTTCCTGATGGAGCGCCGGGAAGTCCTCCCGCACACGTTGAACGTCGAACGCCGCAGGGCTAGGGGCCGCGATGGGAGATGCTTCGGTCATGCGACACCCCGGACGTCATCACCGTGCGGTATGCGCGTGAGGACCGCCTCACGCATGCGCGCGCGGGTCGGCTCGTGGCTCACACGCTCGACGATCGACTCCAAGAAAGCATACGTGAGCATCGAGTGGGCGAGATCTTCGGGGATGCCCCGAGCGCGTAGGTAGAAGAGCTGATCTTCGTCGAGGGAGCCCACGGTCACCCCGTGGCTGCACACCACATCGTCCGCGTCGATCTCGAGGTGCGGTTTAGTATGGACTGTCGCCGTCTCGGAGAGCAGGAGGTTTCGGTTCTCCTGGTGAGCCTCCGTCTTCTGAGCGTCGCGGTGAACGACGACGATGCCGTCGAATACGGCGGTGCCCTTCCCAGAGACGATGCCGCGATACGATTGCGCACTTCGACAGTGCGACGCCTGATGCTCGACCAAGGTGTGATGATCGACGAGGTCCTCGCCATCGATCAGATACGCACCGTCGAGCTGGCACTCGGCACCCTTACCCTGCAGCAAGCAGCGAACGTCGAAACGCAGTAGCGCGCCACCCAAAGTAACGACCGTCGAGCGATAATTGCTGTCGGCATCCTGCCGAACGTCCACCCGGCCCACTTGCAGGCCGGCGTTCTCGTGAACTCTGGCGTGGCTCATCTTGGCGTTGCGGCCGAGGTCGACCTCGACCACCGAATTGGTGAGCTGCCCGGCATTTTCGCCGGCGTAGGTTTCGACGAGCGTCAGCTCGGCGCCGTCGCCCACGGTGATGAGAACCCGTGGGTAAGCCACGCCTCGCTCCGATGATGTGGGGATCGCGTGGACGAGCTCGATCGGCGCCTCAATGGCCATGCCCGCGGGAACATCGATCCAGAGGCCATCGCTGAACAGCGCCGTATTGAGCGCGGCGAAGTGCGTCGGCGTGCCCCCGAGGTCGAGGCGGCCTTCGAGAAGCGTGGGCTCGGCCTCGAGGACCTGCCTCAGGCTACGGGCAGTCACCCCCTCGGGGACCGGCGAGGTGAGCGACGGAGCGCTCCCTTCCTCCGGCGAGAACTCTGCATTGGCGACGGAGCGGACCGGCGTGAAACGCCATGCCTCGGTCCGCTTCGTCGGAAGACCCTGCTCCCGAAGCGTGGAGGCAGCGCGCCCACGAAGCGCACGCAACCATTCCGGCCCCGTCTCAAACGAGGTGGGAAGGCTCCCGAGGAGCGTCTGGCGGCTCAGCTTGGTCACAGCGGCTGTGCGTCCCGGACCTCGGCGTACCCTTCTTTTTCGAGCTGCTTGGCGAGGTCCTTGTCTCCGGTTCGAACGATTTGGCCATCGATCAGGACGTGCACGACATCCGGCACGATGTAATCGAGTAAGCGCTGATAGTGCGTGATGACCAGCATCGCGCGCTCGGGACCTCGCAATGAGTTCACACCCTCGGCCACGACCTTGAGCGCGTCGATGTCGAGCCCGGAGTCGGTCTCGTCGAGCACTGCAAGCGACGGCTCGAGCACGGCCATCTGAAAGATCTCGTTACGCTTCTTTTCACCGCCGCTGAACCCATCGTTCACCGAGCGTTTGGTGAGCTCGTCCGGCAACTGCACGAGCGCGGCTTTCTCTTTCGAGAGCTTCATGAAGTCGATCGCATCGAGCGGGTCTTCACCTCGGTGCTTTCGAATCGCGTTGAGCGCGGCCTTGAGGAAATAGATGTTGCTGACGCCCGGAATGGCTACCGGATACTGAAAGCCCAGAAAAAGCCCCTCGGCGGCGCGAATCTCGGGCGCCATCTCGAGCAGGTCTTGGCCCTTGTAGAGCACCCTCCCCTTCGTCACCTCATAGCCGTCGCGGCCAGCGAGCACATACGCAAGCGTGCTCTTGCCGGAGCCATTCGGCCCCATGATGGCGTGCACTTGCCCCGCCTTCACCTCGAGGTTGATCCCCTTGAGAATGGGCTTGCCGTCTACCTCGACGTGCAGGTCCTCAATCTTCAACATCAGCCGACTGCTCCTTCCAAGCTAACGCCGAGAAGCTTCTGCGCCTCGACTGCAAATTCCATCGGCAGCTCTTTCAACACTTGCTTGGCAAAGCCGTTGACGATCAGGCTCACCGCGTCCTCTTCGGACAGGCCCCGCTGCCTGCAATAGAAAAGCTGGTCTTCCCCGATGCGCGAGGTTGTTGCCTCGTGCTCGAGCTTCGAAGAGCTGTTGCGCACGTCGACATAGGGCACCGTGTGGGCGCCGCACTTGTCGCCGATCAACAGCGAATCGCACTGGGTGTAGTTGCGGGCGTTGCTCGCACCGCGGGAGATCTTCACGCCACCGCGATAAGTCTGTTGCCCATGCCCGGCGCTGATCCCCTTGGAGATGATGGTGGACTTCGTGTTCTTGCCGAGGTGGATCATCTTGGTCCCCGTATCGGCCTGTTGACGGTGGTTGCTCAGCGCCACCGAATAGAACTCCCCGATCGAGTCGTCCCCCTTGAGGATACAACTCGGGTACTTCCAGGTGATCGCCGAGCCCGTCTCGACTTGGGTCCAGCTAATCTTTGAACGCTCGCCTTCGCAGAGGCCGCGCTTGGTGACGAAGTTGAAGATGCCACCCTTCCCGTTCTCGTCGCCCGGATACCAATTCTGCACCGTCGAGTATTTGATCTGGGCGTCCTTGTGCGCGACCAGCTCGACCACCGCCGCATGAAGTTGGTTCTCGTCACGCATCGGCGCGGTACAACCCTCGAGGTAGCTCACGTAGCTCCCCTCGTCGGCGATGATGAGCGTCCGCTCGAACTGGCCGGTGTTCGCAGCGTTGATCCGGAAGTACGTCGACAGCTCCATCGGGCAACGCACACCCTTTGGAATGTAGACAAACGAGCCGTCGCTGAAGACCGCGCTGTTGAGTGCAGCGTAAAAGTTGTCGGAGACCGGCACGACCGAGCCGAGGTACTTCTTGATGAGCTCAGGGTGATTGTGCACCGCCTCGGAGAACGACATGAAGATGACGCCGACCTCGGAGAGCTTTTCGCGAAAGGTCGTGGCGACCGACACACTGTCGAACACGGCATCAACCGCCACGCCAGCGAGGATCTCACGCTCGTGGAGCGGAATTCCGAGCTTTTCGTAGGTCTCGAGGAGCTTCGGGTCGACTTCGTCGAGGCTCTTCGGCGCGTTCTCGTTCGACTTGGGCGCCGCGTAGTAGCAGATGTCTTGATAGTTGATTTTCGGGTAGCTGACCTTGGCCCAGGTCGGCTCCTCCATCTCGAGCCATCGCCGGTACGCCTTGAGCCTCCACTCGAGCAGCCACTCGGGCTCCTCCTTCTTCTTCGAAATGAAGGCGACGATCTCTTCGCTCAGGCCGGGCGGCGCGTACTCCTGCTCGATGTCGGTGATGAAACCGGCGTCGTAGCCCTGCTTGAGAATGTCATCGATTTGTTCGGTTGATGCGGACATGAGTCACTCCAACTCAGTGGACGTCGTTGCCCTGCGGGCTGGCCGAGCGCATTTGCTCGGCCTCCTTGCTCGAGCGCGCGATCGACACGAGCTCTGCCGTGCCGGGGAACCCCATGTCCGCCAGCGTGATCTCGGATAGCGCCCGGTGAACGGCGACGTTGATTCGCTGCCAGTTGGCCCTGACCCCACAATTGGTCTCGTACTCGCAAGACGAGTCGGTGGTGTCGTCCGAGCACTCGGTCACGGCGATCGGCCCCTCGATGGCTTCGATCACTTCGTTCACACCGATCTGCTCCGCCGGGCGAGCAAGCGCGTAGCCGCCCTTGGCGCCCCGCTGCGAAATGACGACCCCAGCTCGCGCCAGCTTCTTCAGCACTTTGCTCGCCGTCGGCTCCGGGATCTGGGTCTGCACTGCCAGGTCGCGCGCGGCGTGAGGGCCCTCCGCCGCGGCCAAGTGCGTCGCCAACACGACTGCATAGTCGGTCATCTTTGAAATTCGCAACATTTTCGGTGATTTACATACCGGACTGTTTCAGTCCTATATGGGGATCTAGAGTACGGCCGCCTGAGTGTCAAGGTTGGCCGATGGGCAAGACCTACGACGCGATCGACGACAAGCTTCGAACCTTCATCGACGAGCAGAAGATGTTCTTCGTCGCGACCGCACCGTCGGCACCGGACGGGCACATCAATGTGTCTCCGAAAGGCCTCGCAGGCACCTTCGCCGTCATCGACGATCGAACGATCGCCTACCTGGATCTCACGGGGAGCGGCGTCGAGACCATCGCTCACCTTCGGGAGAACGGCCGCATCTGCGTCATGTTCTGCGCGTTTGAGGGTCGCCCACTGATCGTGCGCGTGCACGGCACGGGCGAGGTTGTGGAACCGAACCACGAGAAGTTCGCGAGCTTGAGCGCGCACTTCGACGACTACCCTGGGGTGCGCTCCATCATCGTCGTCCGCGTGAGCCGCATCAGCGACTCCTGTGGCTACGGAGTCCCGCTGTACGAGCACAAAGGAGAACGCGACCAGCTGCCGCGCTGGGCCACATCAAAGGGCGACGACGGCATCGCGCAGTACCAACAGGACAACAACGCCGAAAGCCTAGACGGACTACCGAGCTTGCTCGGGGACCATTAGCACCGGGACGGGCGCGATCCGGATGCAGCGCGATGCGGTGCTGCCTATGAACAGTCGCCCCAACACCCCCTGCCTGTGCGTGCCCACCACCATGACGTCGGCGCTGACCATCTGCGCCGCGTCGCATAGCGCATGGGCCGCATAATCAGGCGAAACGACTTGATGGAAGTGCGCACTCGGCGCGTGCTCCTGGACATACGTCTCGAGCTTCTTGCCGGCTTCTAGCTTGCTCTGGTCTCGCAGGACTTGACGCCAGGTGCGCTCTTCGTCGGGCTTCTCTTCGCCCCCCGCAGGGATGACCACGTTCGCAACGTGGAGCTCACCGCCAACACGAGCAGCCGCACGCTTCGCCCAAGAGATCGCCGACAACGCGGACTCCGAGAAGTCAGTGCCGACGAACCACTTGGTGCCTTGGAGAGCATCGGGAATCGGCGCGTCACCAGTTGCGACGAAGACCGGGCAAGCGGCCGCGCGGATCACGCGCTGCGCAGTCGAGCCGAGGACCGCTTCGGGGGCACCCCCGCTGTCGACCGAGCGCGGGCCGCTCGACCCGTATGGACCGATGGTGAGCATGAACGAGCCTCGTTCTTGGGCTAGCTCGGGAATGACACGCCACGGACGACCACGGACGACGAATGCGTCGCACTCGACGCCGGCTGCGACACAGCGCGCCTGCTCATTTTGCAGCTCGTTCTCGAGGATGGCTTCGTACCTCGTCGAGTCTTCTCTGGCTGCCTCAGCAGCGGCTTGAAGCTCGGGGGACTCGGGCCACCACGAATCCGCGTCGTCGAGTACGTGGACGAGGTCGAGCCTCACGCCGAAGGCTTTCGCCGCAGCCACCGCGAGATCGACGGTTCGGGGGCCTGCGGAGGTCAAATCGGTTGCACAAAGGATGCTCGCTCCAGCCATGACAAGAGCATAGATCAACACGTTGGAGGCGCACATGGTCGGCGCTAGGATTACCTGGACCCATGAGCGAACCCCCGATTTACATGGACCACCACGCGACGACCCCGGTCGACGAGCGGGTCCTCGCCGCGATGCTTCCCTACTTCGTGGACCGCTTCGGCAACGCTGCCAGCCGGACCCACACGCACGGCAAGGCCGCCCGCGACGCGGTAGAGCGCGGACGGGCACTGGTTGCCGCGCTGGTTGGCGCGAAGCCAGACGAAGTGATTTTCACCTCGGGCGCGACCGAGAGTGACAACCTGGCCGTCCGCGGCGTGGCCCAGGCGCGGCTGGGAGATGGCAAGCACATCGTGACCGTGCGAACCGAGCACAGGGCCGTGCTCGATACCTGCGCAGCGCTCGAACGCGAAGGCTGGCAGGTCACCTGGCTCGACGTAGATGCGCAGGGCCACGTCTCAGCCGACGCCGTCGCCGAAGCGCTCACCGAGGACACGGTGCTGGTCAGTGTGATGCTTGCGAACAACGAAGTCGGCGTCGTACAGGACCTCGCCGCGATCGGCGCTCTCACGAAAGAGCGCGGCATCACGTTTCACTGCGACGCCGCGCAAGGCCTCGGGTACCTGCCGTTCTCAGTCGCCGAGATGAACATCGACCTGGCGAGCATCTCGGCACACAAGATGTACGGTCCGAAGGGAGTGGGCGCGCTCTACGTTCGCAACTCGTTACAAACACGTGGCATCCCCAACGCGCAGATCCTTGGCGGCGGCCACGAGCGAGGCTTACGCTCAGGCACGCTCAACGTTCCCGGGATTGTGGGCTTTGGCGCTGCAGCCGAGATCATGCAGAGCGAAGGCCGGACAGAGGCGAGGCGGCTGGAGTCGCTCCGTGACGAGTTGAAGGACGGTCTTCTCGGGGCAATCGAGGAGGTTCGGCTCAACGGAGCGGTGAGTCCGCGGCATCCAGGTAACCTCAACTTGTCGTTTGGGTACGTCGACGGGGCCCGGCTGCTCCTCGACCTCAGCGAAGCCGTGTCGGTGTCGAGCGGCTCGGCATGTAGCAGCGCGGAAGAGGGCCCGAGCTACGTGCTCGAGGCGATGGCGGTTCCAAAAGACTGGAGTGCAGCCTCGGTTCGCTTCGGCCTCGGGCGGCATACGACCGCCGAGGAGGTGCGAGTCGTCGCCGATGCGGTCGTCGAAACGGTCGGGCGGCTGCGAGAACGCTCGCCACTATGGGCTCGAAGGGCGAGCGGCAAGCCCGTCGATTGGTGAACGAACCGCAACCCTGGCGCAACCGGACCTCCCGCCTTACATAGAGCAGATGAGCGAGGCGAAAGGCATCACGCTGACACCCAGGGCCGTGGAAATGGCGAAGCAGAAGGTCGCCGACCAGGAGGTGCCGGTCGAAGGCCTGCGGCTCGGGGTCAAAGGCGGCGGCTGCTCCGGCTACTACTACGTGTACGATTTCGCCACGAAAATCCGCCCCAACAAAGACCTCGTGTTCGACTTCGACGGCCTCAAGGTCGTCGTCGACAATCGCAGCATCGAGTTTCTCGCAGGCGCGGTGCTCGACTGGGAGCAGAGCCTGATGAGCTACGGCTTCAAGTGGAAGAATCCGAACGCCACCGGCGACTGCGGTTGCGGCGAGTCGTTCGAAGTCGACTAGAAGCCGTCTTCGGGAGGCACGGGGACCGGATTCGGCAGGTCCGCGTAGGGCTGCAAGTCCTGCGGAGAGCACTCATTGGGACTGGGAAGCGACTCTGGACTGTTGAGCTCGACCGAACGGCAGCAGCGATCGAACGCAGACTGCGAGCCTGCCCCCCCTCCACACGGATCGGGAATCGGGAGCTCGATGGGTGCGGGCCGATCTGCGATTCGGGCGCGGACTGCGTGGAAGCTGAACGCAACGCCCGAGGCGGTGCATTCATCGTCTGGGCTTCCCTCCTCAGGATCGACTCGAAGATCGAGATTGTTGGTGAGCTGCCCGACGACGCTCCCGCGGAGGGACTCGTCGCAAATGCCCAAAGGCGCCAGCGTCGCAACGAGCTCGCCCGCCGGGAAGCGCCCCGCGATAACGCCCTTATCCACGGTCTCCCCATCTTCACTGACGTCGGCGATCAAGAAGCCGTTGACCGAGATCGAGAAGCTTCCCGGACCCGTCAGAAAGACGAAGCTGGCGGCCGTATCCAAGGGAAGCACGACCCGGCCGCTACTGATGTACGCGTCGGTCTTCCACACTTCGGGGCGGTCGATGTCCCCCGCGACCAAGCTCGAGGGGTCCACGAAGAAATAGTCCTCTCCGTCCCAACCGGGATCCGGAGCGTCTGCGTTCCCTCCTGAAAGCATGAGGTTCGACCCGTCCGGGCCACCCCATTCCACGTCGGATACATCGTCGAGTGAGGTTCCGTCGACGGCTGAGACAACCGATACATCCACTTGCGCGTCGTTGGGCGTGCCGTTCCATTCGCGCAGACGAAGCAACACCGTGCCCCGTCCAAGCCCTTGATTGAGCGCGATGTTGTCTTCGAGGCAGGAGATCAAGCTCACCACCGTCGGAAGCACAAACTGACCGAAGGCGTTGTCGATTCCTTTGAGTCCATCGAGCGGCGGATTTCCGTTTGCCGCAACGCATTCGGCGGCATCCGCGATCGACGTGGTGTTCATGCCGTCGAGGTCGAGACCAATCTTTCTCCACCGATCACCGGACTGGTCCAGCGACATGTTGCGGAACGCAAAAACCGCCTCGACATCATCGGCTTTCGAGCTGGTGCTCGCAGGCGGCCTGTCCGGCACAGTCGCGAGCCCGTTCTCCATCAAGCTCGAGTCGTAGACGCTACACGCCGAAACGGTGAGCGCGAGGACCGTAAGCAACAAATTAAGCAGAGGTTTCATCGGTTCCGAGCTGGTGAGCCAAGTAACCAAAATCTAGCACTACTACAACAAAACAGTAACACAAGATCGCGAGCTTTTGCGATATGCCTTACAAAACCGGGCGCCGAGACCACCAGGCGGCTAAAGCGCTCCCTAGGATGCAGTGCGTGATCGCAGAGATGGCGCTTGGGATCACGGTCAGCGGATTGGCAAAGTGGGCTTGCGCAAGGACGGCCCCCAGTCCCGAATTCTGCATGCCGACTTCGATAGAGGTCGTCCGCGCAACGCTTCCGAAGCCGCCGCTCAAACCTCCGAGCAAATAGCCGAGCAGGAATCCAAACGTGTGCGTCGTGACGACCGCGCCGAGTAGTTGCAGCCCTGACTCGAGCACGGCTTCTTTGCGCGCGCCGAGCACCGCCGCGACGATCAGCACGATCATCAGCACCGCGGCGGCCGGTGCGATGGGGAGAAGCTTTTCGGTGAGCCTCGGTAGGTAGCGCCGCATGAAGAGCCCGATCGCAACCGGGAGCAGGACCACCTCGGCGGTGCTCACGAACAACCCCAGGCCGTCGACATCGACTCGGCTACCGACGATCCAGGTGGTGAGCAGGGGCGTGCAAGCGGCAGCCAGCATGGTCGAAAACGCGGTCATCGACACCGAGAGCGCGACGTCGGCCTTGGCCAGGTAAGCGATCACGTTAGAAGCCGTGCCGCCGGGACAGCAGCAGACCAACACCAGGCCCACGGCAAACGGCGTCGGCAGTTGAAACAAATAGCCCACGGCCCATCCGAGAAGCGGCATCACCGTGTACTGCAAGAGCACCCCCCAGAGGATGGGCGCGGGAGCTCGAAAAACGCGGGAGAAGTCGGAGAGCTCGAGGGTGAGCCCCATGCCGAGCATGATGATCTGAAGGCCCGGCGTGATGAGTCCGTAGTCGAGGAACCAGGTGAACGCCGGCGGGTAGATGAGCGCGACGACACCGCCGAGGGTGACCCAGAAGGGAAAGAGCCGGACGAACGCGGTCACGAGGTCGCGATGTAGCACAGCGCGCCCGAACAGGGGTCATCCGAGACGGGGACGGGCTTCCATGCTAGAAATCCCGCTCCCATGTTCCGCCCACCTACCGACGATGTTCGGATCGAAGGCCTTCGCCCTCTGATGCCACCTGCCATCCTGATGGAGGAGATCCATCCCGGAGAGGATGCGATCGGGCGGATTGCGGAGGCTCGACAGCGGATCAGCGACATCGTGCACGGCAAAGACGACCGGCTGGCGGTGGTCGTCGGTCCTTGCTCGATCCACGACCCGCAGGCCGCGCTCGACTACGCAAAGCGCTTGGCGGCGTTGCGCGACCAGCATGCCGACGACCTTTTCATCGTGATGCGCACCTACTTCGAGAAGCCGCGTACGACGGTCGGCTGGAAAGGGTTGATCAACGACCCCAATCTCGACGGGAGCTTCGACATCAATCACGGGCTCCGCGTGGCGCGCGGGCTGCTGAGCGCGCTGGCCGAGCTCGATTTGCCTGCCGGGACCGAGTTCCTCGATCCGATTTCACCGCAGTTCGTGGCGGACCTGGTGTCCTGGGGAGCGATCGGCGCGCGCACCACCGAGAGTCAAGTCCATCGCGAGCTCGCGAGCGGCTTATCGATGCCGGTGGGCTTCAAGAACGGTACACGCGGGACGGTGAAGATCGCAGTGGAGGCCGTCAAAGCAGCCCGCAACCCGCACCACTTCCTCTCGGTGACCAAGCAGGGCCTCACCGCAATCGTGGCAACCAAGGGCAACCTCGATTGCCACGTGATCCTTCGCGGCGGAGCCGGGAAGCCGAACTATCAGCCTGAGCAGGTCGCGGAGACCGTGGAGATGCTCGAAGAGGCGGGTCTCGAGGGACGCGTGATGGTCGACTGTAGCCACGCAAACAGCGGCAAGGATCATGAGAAGCAGGCTGGCGTGGCCGCAGCGCTCGGGCAGCAGGTCGCGCAGGGCAGCACCGGTGTGCTCGGTGTGATGCTCGAGAGCTTCCTCGTGGGGGGCCGACAGAACAGCGACCCTGGCGCCGACCTCACCTACGGGCAGAGCATCACGGACGCCTGCATGAGCTGGGAGGCCACGGTGCCCGTGATCGAACAGCTCGCCGATTCGGTGCGACAGCGCCGAAACGCAGGCAGCTGATCGACGACCCGACCAAGCACGGAGGTCCTAGGGCAAATCCGGCTCGGGCACGGGGATCTGAACCGTACTCGGTAGCGCATCGAACCGTGCGGCCTTGATCATCTTTTCCGGCGTGTCGCAGGTCTCGGCCCGGGTCTTGCCATACAGCCATTCGCTCGGGCAGCAGCGATCGGTCTCGACCGGCCCCTCCGTGGCGCAAGGCGCGAGCGCTGGCCGTGAGACCGAGGCAAGGCCAGCGACCTGCCCGGCGACCCCATTGAACGTCACGCCCGTGCTGAAGGCATCACACTCTGCGTCGGTTCCGTCTTTTTCCGGAGAGCTCTGAATGTCCGCGAACTGGCCCAGAAGCGACCCAATGACGGTCGCGTTGAAGGTACACATGCCGATCTGCGGCGTGGTCTCACCGAGTTTCTCCAGGCTGAACCGGCCCGCGAAGAGCCCGCGGTCGATGCGGGTATGGTCTTCGCTGATGTCGCCCATCATGAAGCCGCCGTTGACCGTGACCGTCATGGCGCCATCGCTCGCTACGCTGCCGTCGCCGGCGATGAGTTTGAACTCGGTGCCCGGGAGGAGAGGCACCACTAAACGGCCAGACGATACGTACGCGTCGACCTGCTCAGCTTTCGGCAAGTCCAAGCTGGGTGCGCCGAATTCATCCTTCTCGAAGTCGACCGGGTCGAGGAACCACGAGTCCTGATTATCCCATTCGGGATCTGGCACCTCGACATTCGGGTTGCCGCTCAAGTACACCAGATTGACGGGGTCGCTGTCGTCGAATCCGACCAGTGATGGATCTTCGTTCGTCCCGTCGACGGCGGTCGTGAGCATCGCCGTCACACTCGCGTCGTTGGGAAGTCCGTTCCAGCCCTTCACCCACAGCAGGATCGTGCCGACTCCGCGCCCCTGCGTGAGGGCCAGGTTGTCCTCGAGGCACGGAAGAGCGCTCCCAGTGGTCGGTAGCAAAGCCGCGCCAATTGAATTGTCGATGCCGCGGTCACCGTCGACCACTGCCTGGCCCACCACCTGGCCGTCCTCGAGTCGAGGCTCGCAAGTCGCATCGTCGCGGCCGGTCGTTACTGTGGCATCCAAGTCGATCCCGATGCGGGCCGCCATCTCCGGGGTCTGCCTGAGGAAGACCTCGTTGAGAGCGAAGACGATCGAATCGCTGTCGTCCGGCGAGCTGGTACTGGCCGGCGGACGACTCGGAACAGCGGTATTCTCGCCACTTCGAATTAGGCTCGGGTCGTAGACGCTGCAGCCGAGTGCAAAAAATAGCGCGCACAGACCGGCACCCCGGCTGAGCGTGCCCTCGGCTTCGTGGCGTCCCCCAAACACACCTCCAGACTAGCTAAGAGGAGGGTGTAGGCCAAAAATCCTAGGTCGAAGGCGCCATGGTCCGGATGAACATCTCGACCATCTCCCAGGGCAGATTCGACGGAAGATTGAGGATTGGAAGGTCGATCCCGTACTCGCGGCGGCGTTTCAACTCGGAAATGCAGTACTGCGGGTCGCCGGCGATGGTGAGCGCCTCGATCATGTCTTCGGACACGGCATCAGCCGCCTGCGACCGTGTCTTCTTGTCGCGATAGAGCTCGTCGACGCGCTTGCATTCATCGGCATAGCCGAATCCGCTGAGCAGCTCCTTGTAGTAGTCACCCATGCCGCCGATGTAGAAGGAGATGATCTGGCGGGCCTCTTTGACTCCCGCATCGCCCAAGGGGATGACCGTCGTGAAGGGCGCAGTCGCGATGTCGCTCGGATCGCGACCGGCCTTGGCGGCGCCTTCGGCGATCCAGGCGTGCCCCTGCTCGAGCTTGGTGTAGGGCCAGAAGGTGGGAATCCATCCATCGGCGAGCTCGCCGATCGACGTGATCGACTTCTGCTTGAGCGCCGCGACATAGATCGGCACGTCGGGGCGCAGCGGCCTCATCGCGAGCTCGAATGGGCGGTAGTCGTGGAGCTTCGCGCCGCTTTCGTGGAGGCGCTTGCCGCTGAGCAAGGTCTTGGTCACTCGAATCACGTCGCGTAGCTGGGTAAGCGGCTTGTTGAACTCGCGCGCGTGGAAGCCTTCAATGACCCGCTTGCCACTCGTACCGAGTCCGAGGATCAGACGTCCTTCGCTGATCTCATCGACGGTCGCGGCGTTCATTGCCAGAAGCCCCGGCGAGCGACTGAAGCAGTTGACGATGCCTGTACCGATCTTGATTTGCTTGGTGTGAACCGCAACCTCGGTGAGCAGTGAGAAAATCTCGTAGCCCCATGCCTCCGGAATCCAGAATGAATCGTAGCCGAGCTCATCGGCGAGAATCGCGGCCTTGAGGTAGAGCTTGCGGTCGTAGTTCTTCCAGAATGGGAGAAGCCCGGTTCGTGCGGTCATCGAAACCTCCGGAAGCCGGAGTAGAACGTTTGGGGCCTCGTTTCAAGGGTCTGCGCTGCTTGACAGTGTCCCGCGATTCATGCCACGAGCTTCTCCTCACGGGAGCTCGAACGGATGAAAATCGACGCCGGAATGGTGGTCACCAACATGAAGCAGATCCCCGCCCGAGTCCGCGAGCTCGAGGAGGCGGGCTTCGACGGCTGCTTCACATTCGAAGGGCCGCACGAGCCGTTCATGCCGCTCGTTCTCGCCGCCGAGCACTCCAAGTTACAGATCGGAACCGGGCTCGCGATCGCGTTCGCGCGTACGCCAATGACGGTCGCCAATCTGGCCCACGACCTGCAACAGTTCTCGGGCGGCCGCTTCTGGCTTGGCCTCGGCTCGCAGATCAAGCCGCATATCGAGGCGCGGTACAGCATGCCGTGGAGCAAACCCGTCACCCGCATGAAGGAGTTCGTCCGCGCCCTTCGGGCGATCTTCGCGAACTGGAACGCCAACGAGAAGCTCGATTTCCGAGGCGAGTTCTACACGCATACGCTGATGCCACCGATCTTCAATCCTGGTCCGGCAACCGGGGGCCCGCCTCCGATCTACCTGGGTGGCGTGGGGCCAAAGATGACCGAAGCAGCAGGCGAGGTAGCCGACGGCATGCTCTTGCACCCCTTCCACACCGAACGCTCGCTCGAACAAGTCATGCTACCGAACCTCCGGAAGGGTCTGGCCGCATCAGACCGTCAGTTGTCCGACTTCACGCTATGTGCCCAGGTGCTCGTGGTGACGGGCAAGGATGAGGCCGAGTTCGAGAACGCGCGAGCCATGACCCGGAACCAGGTCGCGTTTTACGCGTCGACTCCGGCATATCGCAGTGTGCTCGAGGCAGAGGGCCGCGGCGAGCTTCAACCGGAGCTCCGCCAGCTCACCAAACTGGGGCGATGGCACGAAATGGCGGCCTTGATTGACGACGAGCTCCTCGGCCAAATCGCCGTTGTGGGGACCCCCGGCGAGGTCGCCGAGAGCCTCTACGCGCGCTACGGCTCGCTTGCAGCAAGGCTCGCGTTTGCCTCGCCTTACCCGCTGTCGCAGGAATGCGCATCCGACATCATCAGCAGGCTGCGAACCCGCATGGCGCCCGCGTGACTGCGCCCAAGTGCATTCCACTCGAGGCCGTTTCGGGTGAGGCGGTCGGCGGCAAGGCCGAGGGGCTGGTCCGCCTGCTGGGCTACGGGTTCGACGTGCCTTCCGGCTTCGTCGTCACGGGCGCGAGCACGGGGAGTCTCCCCAACGATCTCGACGCGCACTACCAGCGAATCGGCGCGGGGAAAGTAGCGGTTCGCTCGTCGGCGATCGGAGAGGACTCGGGCGACGCTTCGTTTGCCGGCCAGTACGAAACGGTGCTGAACGTCGAAGGCACGGAGGCGCTGCGCGTTGCCATCGAGGACTGTCTTCGCTCGCTCGAGAACACCCGGGCGGTTGCCTACCGCGACGAAAAGACCGGCCAGAGCGAAGTCCAGATGAACATCGTCGTCCAGCAAATGGTCGAGGCGCGCGCAGCAGGCGTTCTGTTCACCGTGAACCCAGTCAACGCGCGCCGCGATCAAGTCGTCGTCGACGCGGTCGCGGGGCTCGGTGAAGCGCTGGTCAGCGGGCATGCGACGCCCGACCACTGGCTGTTGGCGAGAGACGGGTCTGTGTTCGAGAGCGATGTCCACGGCGAGGACCCGGTGCTGAGCGACGCGGAGCTCATGCTCCTACTCGACGGAGCGCTGCGAGCCGAAGAGCGATACGGGGCGCCCCTCGACATGGAGTGGGCGATCGACCAGGGCGGCGGGCTTCGCTGGCTCCAGGCTCGTCCAATCACACAGCTTCCCGCCGATCCAAACGAGCTCGATACCGACCCGAACCCCCACGACGTCTACACCTGGTGCAACATCGGCGAGATGATGCCAGGCGCCGTGACCCCACTGACCTTCTCAATTACCGGGCACGGTATCGACCTCGGTATGCAGCGCGCCTACCGGCGAATCGGAGCCAACGTCCCGCCAGGCGACGGCGTTCGGTACGTCGGGATGTTCTACGGTCACCTCTTCATCAATCTGACTACGCTCGCCGAGCTCGCAGCCGACGTGGCAGGCTCGACCAAGACTCAGATGTGCCTCGCGGTCTGCGGCCGTGACGT
>JBGUEF010000035.1:0-16998 GCA_041821485.1 Deltaproteobacteria bacterium | reverse complement strand
TCCCGGTCGCGGCCTCGGAAGAAACGATCGACGACGCCATCAACCGCGTCTACGAGCGTAAGGACGAAACGGGGCTCGCAGAGGCGAAAGAAGGCGAGGAGGTCGAAGAGCTTCGTGATCTGATCGACATGACCGACGAAGCGCCGGTGATTCGCTGGGTCAACAACCTTTTCTACACCGCGGTCAAAGAGCGCGCGTCTGATATTCACATCGAGCCGACCGAGGACAAGGTCATCGTGCGCTATCGAGTCGACGGGCGGCTCATTCCTCGCAAGGAGGCAAATCGTGGGTTCCTATCTTCGATCGTGAGCCGCGTGAAGATCGAGGCCGGCCTCAACATCGCGGAAAAGCGCCTTCCTCAAGATGGCCGTATTACCAAGAAGATCGCCGGCAAGGTGGTCGACGTTCGTGTGTCGACGATCCCGACGGCCAAGGGCGAGCGCGTCGTCATGCGTCTGCTCGACAAAGAGCAGGTCATGCTGAGCCTGATCGACTTGGGTTTCGCTCGGCGCGAGCTAGACCAACTCGAGCACCTGATCCGACGCCCCAACGGCATCATTCTCGTTACCGGCCCGACCGGCTCCGGTAAGACGACCACGCTCTACGGATGCCTGAACACGATCAACACGCCCGAAAAGAACATCCTGACCGCCGAGGACCCCGTGGAGTACGAGCTACGCGGCATCGGTCAGATGCAGGTCCAGCCGAAGATCGGGCTCACGTTTGCCTCAGGCTTGAGAAGCTTCCTTCGTCAGGACCCGGACGTCATCATGGTCGGCGAGATCCGCGACCACGAGACGGCAGAGATCGCGATTCATGCGTCGCTCACCGGTCACCTCGTGCTCTCGACCTTGCACACCAACGACGCACCTAGCGCCATCACGCGTTTGGTCGACATGGACATCAAGGCTTATCAGATTTCGTCCTCCGTTCTGGCGGTACTGGCTCAGCGCCTCGTCCGGAAACTCTGCGATCACTGCAAGACGCCGTACACGCCGACCGCGCAAGATCTTCGCGAGCTAGGCATCGATGTAGCGATGGCACAGGAGAAGCTCGCCGAGCTGCAGAGGCTTGCGGCGACCACCGTGATTGGCCGGAGCAACCCCGCGACGCTACCGGATCCGGTCAGCGCGGACCCCGGAAAGCTGACCTTCTACCATCACGCTGGCTGCGACGCGTGTGGAAACACGGGCTATCGGGGCCGAATCGGAATCTTCGAGCTCATGATGATCGACGAGCCCGTGCGCCGAGAGATCTTGAACAACAGCGACGCGAAAACGATCCAGCGCGTGGCACAACAGCAGGGGATGCGTCTGCTCCGCGAAGATGGCGCGCGCCAGGTCGTGGCGGGCATCAGCAGCGTCGAAGAAGTACTCGCGGCGACCCAGGCCGCCGAGGTCTAAGCCATGGCGATCTACGCGTACAAGGGCATCGATGCCCGGGGCAAGTCGGTCAAGGGGATCCGCGACGCCGAGAGCGCCAAAGCGGCACGCACTGTGCTCAGGCGGGATGGAATCCTGGCGACGGACATCCTCGAGCAATCCGAGGCGGCGAGGAAAGCATCGCGCGACATCGACTTCAGGCGACTGTTCCGACGGGTTTCACCGATGGACGTGGCCGTCGCCACTCGGCAGCTCTCCGTGCTGCTCCGTTCCGGTGTCCCGTTGGTCGAAGCCCTGAACGCGTTGATCGAGCAACTCGACCAGCCCGAGCTGAAGGCCGCGTTCACCGACACCCGCAATCAGGTCAACGAGGGCAGCACCCTGGCGGACGCACTCAAAGCACACCCCAAGATCTTCCTCACCCTCTACGTCAACATGGTGGCGGCAGGCGAGGCATCGGGCACGCTCGAAGAGGTGCTCGGACGGCTGGCCGAGTTCTTGGACGACCAGACCAGGCTTCAGAGCAAAGTTCGTGGGGCCCTTGCCTATCCGGTAGTCATGGCGGTGGTCGTGGTCCTCATCCTCTTTCTGATGATGTCGGTGGTCGTGCCGAAGGTCACCGCGATCTTCGAAAACTTCAACCAAACTCTGCCCTGGTACACCAGCCTGCTGATCTGGGTCAGTGACATCTTCAGCAACTACTGGTGGCTGCTAGCGGCGCTGCTGGGCGGCGGGATCTATTGGTTCCGGCGTTGGCAAGCGACCGAAGAGGGCCGCAGGAAGTGGGACCTCTTCATACTCGAGGTCCCACTCCTAGGACCACTGTTGATCATGGTCGCCGTGGCCCGGTTTGCCCGGACCCTGGCGACGCTGCTCGCGAGCGGGGTCCCGGTGCTCACGGCCATGGACATCACACGTAATGTACTCGGCAACACGGAGCTCATGCGAGTCGTGGAGGATGCGCGCGCCAGCGTCCGAGAGGGCGAAGGCATCGCCAAGCCACTCCGACAGGGGGGCAGGTTCCCCCCGATGGTGACCCACATGATCGCCGTGGGCGAACGTACCGGACAACTAGAAGAGATGCTCATTCACGTAGCAGACGCCTACGATCAACAGATCGAGGTGCGAGTCGGGGTCGTGACCTCGGTCCTCGAACCCTTGCTGATCGTCGTCATGGGCGTGGTCGTTGGCGGCATTGCATTTGCGATTCTCATGCCGCTACTCCAACTCAACGAGATGATTCAATGAGGAGTGAGCGTGGCTCGACGAAGACAAAGAGAACGAATGTCGCTTCCGTGGGAGCGGCGTGGGGGACGCTGGCGCGGCATTCTCAGGAACACGCGATGGCAGGCTTTGTTGGCCGTCGTGACATTGGTCGTGCTCACGACGGGGTTCGCGCGATATGCACAGCATCGGGTCCGGGTCCGCGATACCCAGGTCGCGATTGCTCAGGTGAAGCAAGCGATCGATCGCTTTCGAACGGACGTCGGGAGGTGTCCGCGCTCCGATACGGAGCTGCTTCACCCGCCGCTCTCTCAAAAGCACTACCTCGATTCGATCCCCAAGGACGGCTGGGGAAGACCTCTCTCGATCCGCTGTCCAGGCTACTTCGAACAGGAAGCCGAAGTGATTTCTGCGGGCCCGAGCGGCTCGCTCGTAAAGGATGACAATATTCAATGAACCGAACTGGAGGCTCCATGCCCAACACGAATGAGACACGCCTACAACAGCGACTCGCCCGCCGGAGGCGCCGAGAGGGCATGACCCTCATCGAGATCATGATCGTCATCACGATCTTCGCGATGATCGCCGGCGGCGTCGCAGTGGCTTTGCTGCCGCAATTGGAGAAGGCGCGAATCAAGACCACGAAGACCGACTCCGAAGGGCTTCGCTCGGCAGTGATGCTCTACGTGGCCGACAACCCAAGAGAGTGTCCGACCGTCGAAGACTTGGTGAGCGACCGGTATCTCGACGGAAGCCGGCGAACGACCGACGCCTGGGACACCCCGTTCCAGATCAGCTGCGAGGACGGTGACATTGCGGTGTTCTCAGCTGGACCCGACCTCGAGTTCAACACCGAAGACGACATCTAGACGGCTCATGATCCGACGCGTCTCATCCCGAACGAAGAACGGCTTCACCCTCATCGAGGTGATTCTGGTGGTAGCGATCATCGCGGTCGTGGTCACAGGAGCGACGTTTGGCTTGGGCGCCGTCACGCGAACTCGATTGCGGTCCTCGGCTTTCAAAGTCACGAGTGCAGCGCGATTCGCGTACAACCGGGCCCTCACTCAGGGGACGACGACACGCCTGCGCTTCGATTTCGAGAAGGACACGATGGCGGTGGAGGAAACTGACACGCCCGTGACTCTGGCCACCGAAGCGCAGCTCGACACCGACGCCGGAGAGGCGGTCGATCCGTGGGATCTTGCGAGGGCGCGACTCGAAGAACCATTGAGTCCGGTGGAGCCGATCTCACCGTTTCAACCGATCCGGAACAAGAGTGGCAAGGTACTGGACCGATATTCCGCCAAGCCGGTCGGGGATGGCATTTCGATCCTCGCATTGATCACCCCGCACGAGACGGACACGCGAACCGATGGAGAGGGGGCGCTTTATTTCTTCCCCGGCGGCGTGACGGAGCACGCGGTCATCCAGCTGAGTGACTCGAGCGACACGGTCTACAGCGTCGAGATCCACCCCCTCACGGGCAATGCGCGCATTCACAACTTCGCTTACGAGCCCCTGGACGAGCTCGACGATGAAGGGGAAGTCGAAGATTCGCTATGACCGTGCGTGGCTTCACCTTGCTGGAAGTGATGATCGCGGTGGCGATCCTCGGCCTCTCGCTGACGGCGATCTTTTCGAGTGAGGTCGGCGCCGCAAACGTGGCAGCACGGGCTCGCCGACAGAACGTCGCCGCCACGCTGGCACGCTGCAAGATGGGAGAGATCGAGCAGGTGATCGCGATCGAAGGACTGCCAGCCATCGAGAAGAAGGATACCGACGGCTGTTGCGAGCACGCCCCCGTCGAGGGCTTCGAGTGCGACTGGCTGGTTGAGCGAATCATCCTCCCGGAGCTGGGCGCTCAGGGTGGCGAAGAGGAGGACGAGGATGGCGTGGTCGCGACGTCCAAGCGAATCAACCAAGAACTCGATGAGGGAGCAACGGCCGAGACCACGCAGCAAGTCCTCGCGGGCGAATCGGGGAACCTGGCGATGCTCGCATTGGAGCTAGGGTTCCCGATCTTGAAGCCCTTCCTCGAAGAGCAGGTGCGTAGAGCCACCGTAACCGTCCGTTGGAAGGAAGGACCGAAGGAGCGCGGCTTCGACGTCATCCAATTCCTCGTGTCGGAGCAGCCCGCGCCGGTAGATGACACGGCCGCAGATGACACGGCGGAGGAGGAGAGCCAATGAAACGAGGCTTCACTCTCCTCGAGATCATCCTCGCCGTGACGGTGCTCGCCCTCGTGGGCACGATGATTTACGGCGGCTTCTCTCAGACCGCTCTCAACAAAGCGCGCGTGGAGAAAGACGTCGACCACTCTCGCATCGTCCACATGGCGCTCGAGCGCATGGCTCGAGAGCTCACGATGGCGTTCGTCTCTACCCATGTGAACCCGTCGCCCGACCTTCGCGTCGTGGAAACGGCCTTCATCGGAAGTGACCGCGGGAAAGACGACCGAATCGATTTCACGTCGTTCTCGCATCGGCGGCTCTACCGAGACGCACCCGAGTCGGATCAAAACGAAATCAGCTACTTCGTCACCGAACACCCGGACGAACCCGGCGTGCAGGTCCTCGCTCGCCGCGAGCAGAATCGAATCGACGAGAACCCCCAGCGGGGTGGCAAGTCACAGATCCTCGTGGAGCACGTCCAAGAGTTCAATCTCGAGTACTTCGATCCTCTTCTGACCGACTGGGTGCAGACCTGGGACACAGAAGACGTGCTTGCCCAACCCAATCGGCTCCCCACCCAAGTGCGAATCCGGCTGACCGTGGAAGACCCGCGCGGCCGAGGCCAGACACAGACATTTGGCACGCGCGTCACGATTCCGCTCACGTACGCCCTCAACCACGCCAACTACAACCCATGAACCGCGCCATCACAGGACCACACCGCAAACGCTCCGAAGAAGGGGTCGCCCTCATCATGGCGATCACGACGGTGGCGATTCTCGCGGTGATGTTGGCGGACATGCACGAAACGACCGGAACGGCGTTCGCGGTGTCAACGTCGCAGAGGGATGCCTTGCAGGCCGAATACATGGCGAAGAGCGCCACCAATCTGACGCGTTTGCTGATCGCCAAGGAGCCCGAGGTTCGCCGATTCGTAGACCCGCTGTACCGAGGCGCGACCGGCCGGCCCGCCCCGCAACTGCCGGTCTGGAACTTCGTCAACGAGATCCTGTCGCCGTTCTGCACCCCCGAGGATCAGCGGGACACCTTGATGCAGCTCGGAATCGACTTCGGTGACACCGTGGGATTCGACAACCTACCCGGCGAATGCCACGTCATCGCCGTCAGCGAGAACGGTAAGATCAACGTAAACGACCCGCTGTTCCTCGACGGCGAGCGGGCCCGAAACAACGTCGCGACGCAGCTCTTTTCGCTCACCGGCGGACAGCTCCCAGAGAGCCCTTACGACATGTTGTTCAACAAGGAAGACGAGACTGGTACCCTAACGACACGCATCGATCTCATCACCGCAGTGATCGACTGGTGGGATCACGACATTCAGCGGACCGACTTCGATCCTGGCGCCGGCACTACCCGCACCGGCGGCACCGGCACGGAGGACGACGCCCTCTATCAGCTGCGCGACGACCCCTACCGCAACAAGAACGCCCCCTTCGACTCGATCGAGGAGCTCCGTCTGGTGCGAGGCTTCAGCGATGATTTCTGGGCAACATTCGTGGAGCCGATCCCAAATGACCCGGCGTCGCGGATCATGACGATCTACGCATCCGGCCTCGTGAACATCAACGAGGCCAGCCCTCAGGTGCTGCTCGGGAGAATCTGTTCGTACGTACCGGACGTCGACCTCTGCATGGATCCCCTCGAAGGAGTCAAGTTCACTCAGATTCTCTCCACGATCCGTCAACTCCTTCCCATTCCCCTGTTCAGTCGCCCAACCGATCTTCTCAATTTCGTCGAGGGCAAGGGAAGCGAGAAGGAATTGTACGGAATGCTCACCGGCTTCCTCGGAGAGGATAGCGAGCTCCTCTTCTCGCCGATCGAGATCCCAGCAGAGCAGCGAAAGCCCCTCGCTCGCTCATTCTCGTCGTCAGCTTCGATTTTCACCATCCAAGCCACCGGTTTGGTGGGCCGTTCCCAGGTGCGAATCGTCTCTGTGGTCAACTTCCACGCGCGGTGGGTACCACCGCCACCCAACACCGGCCGAGTGCCGGGGTTGGGCGTCTTCCACTACTATCGGATGAATTGAAATGTCTTTGGTTCTGGGATTAGAGGTCACACCCCGAGTGGTTCGCGGCGCGTTCTTGAGGACGACGCTACGTGGATCCGAAATGGAACGGTACGCCGAGGCGCCCCTGCCCTATTCGGCGGAATCGGCATCGAAGGAAGACCTGCTCGCGGCCGCCATCGCGCAGATCCTGGCCGAGGGCCCGCAGCCGCCGGACCGCATCATCGCCTCCCTGAGCGGCGAGGCCGCCTCACTGAGGCTGATCGACCTTCCGGCAGGTGTCGAAAAGAAGGCCGCCGAAGTCTTGCCGGGCGAGCTCAGCGCCGTGCTTCCCTTCGACGTCGAGGATGCGGTCGTCGACTACCAGGTCGTGGGTCGCGATGCTTCGACCATCCAACTGATGGCCGTGGCTGCCCCTCGCCAAACCGTGGCGGACCGTCTCCGTGAGCTCCAATCGGCGGGAGTCGACCCACGAGAGCTTGCCGTCGGGGCGGCCGCTTTTGACGGCCTCGGTGCGCTGCTCGGAGAGACGCTCGAAGGCAAGACGGTGCTCGTCATCGACGTAGGCCCGAAAAGCACAGACTTCGCAGTACTCACAAACGGCCGCTGCACGTTCGCGAGAACGGTCTCTGGCGGCATGGATTTGGTCGAGTCCGGCCAGCGCGCCGATCTGGGCGGCGCCCTCCAACGCACGTTCGCTAGCTACAGAGCGCAGCGGTCCGAAACGCCTTCCCAGATCTTGCTTTCCGGCGAAACGGCCCCGATGGAAAGCGCCCGGCAATGGCTGACCGAGCAACTCGGGGTGCAGTGCAGCGTGGCCCAGCTCCCCGAAGCGGCCGGGGCCGACGAGGAGATGCGCCCCAAATTCACCAAGGCCGCAGCTCTTGCAGCGCGTGCCATCTCACGGGGGAAGCAACTCGATCTTCGGCAAGGCGAGTTCGCGTCGCAAGCGGCCGCAGGCCAGATTCGCAAGCACCTGCGCCTCATCGCGGTTTGTTTCACTGCGGTCATGCTTTCCTTCGCCGTTTCTTTGATGGCCCGCTATCGAGTCGCCAGCGCAGAGCACGCAGGGCTCACCGCCGAGTTAGCCGCAGTCAGCAATGATCTCCTCGTGGAGGAGGCACATAGCGCCCTGCATGCGCGGGAGCTGCTCACGGCCGGGCCTCGCATCGACGACCCCCTCCCCCGTTTCGACGCCTATGACATTCTCGAGGCGATTTCGGAGAGCATCCCTATCGACATCCAGCACGACACCCGTCGCCTTCTGATCGAAATCGACGACGATGGCGACAACGGAAGATTCGAGATCCAAGGCACAGTCGGCTCCATTGCCGAACGGGACCGACTCGTCGACGCCCTCCAAACGCATTCATGCTTCGCCGATGTCGAGAAGGGGTCGATCTCGACCGCCGTCGAGGACCGGAAGGACTACAAGTTGGTCGTCAAAGTCAGATGCGACGAAACCGCTACGCGCGGTGGGAAGGAGGACTGAGGTGGCCGTCGCAGACGCATTGGACAACGTGCGCAACTGGGCTGATGCTTTGAGCCATCGCGAGCGTCGGCTGCTGAGTATCATGGCGGTCGTGCTTGTGGCGATCGTGGTCATCCTGCCGATGTATGTCGCCATTTCGAGCATCTCGGACATCGAGACCGAGAACACCGAGATTGCGCAGGTCTTGCAGGATATCCGCCGTTCGGAGCCACGATTGCAACAGCAGAAAGCCGAACGCCGCGCCGTGGAACGCCTTTACAACCGCAAGGCACCATCCTTAGGCGGTTTCCTCGAAGAACGTGCTCAACAGTACGGGGTGTCCGGCCTCGGGATCATCGACCAGCCGAAGCTCGACATGGGCGCTTACAGCCGCCGATCGGTGCGCGTGTCTTTGCCCGTCGTCGAGTTGAGGCCCTTGATTGAAATGCTCGCCGACATCGAGAACAGCTCGTATCCAGTCTCGATCGAGCTAATCCAGATGACAGGCGGTAGAATGCGCACGGGCTACACCGTGAAGCTCGCCGTGAGCGCGTACGACCGCGAGGCTCCCTCGGCACCGGAGCAAGAGTAGCTCGTGCGACAGATTTCGATCGGACAGATTCTGAGATGGGTGGGATACCCCATCTTCTTCCTCCTATGCTTCGTGTTCTTTGCCTACCGAACCTTTCCGTACGATCGGCTCGGAGACCGTCTGATCCAAGAGGCTCAGGCGCGTGGCTACGAGCTCGAGATCATCGATCTCACGAACTCGGGCCTCACAGGGCTCACCTTCGAGAACCTGCGCGTCACGCTCCCGTCGGAGGGAGAAGATACGCCTCCCGTCGACGTGGTCTTCGACGAGCTCACCGTGAGCACTTCGTTGTTCTCGCTGATGTCCGACACGAAGACCTATAGCTTCGACGCTGAGCTCGCCGGAGGAGAGGTGGAAGGCGAGCTGGCACTCGGAATTGACAATATGGAGGTCGATGCCGAGGTCGACGACATCGACCTCGAGGCGCTTCCGATTCTCCGCAAGTTCACCAAGGTTCCTCTCGCCGGCGTGCTCAACGGTGAGATTACGCTCGCCATGCCGAGCGAGGTTGCGGAGTCGACAGGTGACGTGGAAATCACCATCGAAGGCCTGCACGTCGGTGACGGTGAGTCGAAGCTGGAGATCCCAGGATGGGGTGGGTTGACCCTCGACAAGGCCGATGCCGGCAACCTGGAGCTGGTCGTGGTCATCGAAGAGGGTTCGGCGAAGATCGAACGAGCGACGTCCCACGGCGAAGACCTCGAGCTCGACGTTCTCGGCAGAGTGCGGCTCCAACGCCCGCTCGGGCGTTCCGAGCTCAACCTCATGTTTCGTGTGAAAATCCAGGAGGCGTACAAGAGTCGCAGCGCCAAAGTCGCTACGATGCTGGAGCTGGCGTCGAGCGGGCTCAAGGCCGCACAGACCACCGACGGCGCCATCCAGTATATCGTCGCTGGCTCGTTCGCGAGCCGTCTCCGGCCCAGAGCGGCGGGTACACAGCCGTTCGAAGCGCCCAAATGAAGGCCGCCACTGGACGCCCGGGGGGACTGTGCTTTAGAGATGGCTCTCACGAGCAGGATTGATGATCGGAAGCGACCCAGAACCACCCGACGAGTTCGACGAGCCACACGGCGCCGAGATCATGGAGTTGGATGAAGAGCGGAGCGGAAGCGAAGGCGAGGCCGACACTCTGGCGAGCTCCGCGTCGTCTCTCACGCGCCGTGATCCGCTAGGCGTCTACATGAGAGATGTGCAGCGATACAAGCTTCTGTCGAAGGAAGAGGAACACGATCTCGCGGTGCGGTTCTTCGAAGAAGACGACCTCGAAGCGGCCAAGCGGCTGGTCACGTCCAACCTGCGTTTGGTCGTCAAGATCGCGTACGACTATCGTCAAGCGTACAAGAACATCCTCGACCTGGTGCAGGAGGGCAACATCGGCCTCATGCAGGCCGTGAAGAAGTACGATCCGTACAAGGGTGTGAAGCTCTCGAGCTACGCGGCTTGGTGGATCCGCGCCTACATGCTTCGCTACATCCTGAACAACCACCGACTCGTGAAGGTGGGCACCACCCAAGCCCAACGAAAGCTATTCTTCAACCTCCAAAAGGAAAAGGCCCGACTGTCGGCGATGGGCATCGAGCCGACCGCAGAAATCATTGCTGAAAACCTCAATGTCCCCGAGCGAGACGTGGTGTCGATGGACATGCGACTTGCCACCGGAGATGCATCACTCGATGCGCCGGTTGGAACTGCTGAGGGCCGGTCCGTGGCCCGTGTGGAGCTGCTTCCCTCGGAGGATGTTCGCGTCGACGACATTTTGGCCGAGGCGGAAGTCGGAGACCAATTCTCCGAAAAGATTCACGAGTTCGGGAAGTCGCTCGAGAACAAGGAAAAGAAGATCTTCGAAGACCGACTGGTCGCCGAAGACCCCAAAACCTTGCAGACACTTGGAGATGAGTTCGGAGTGAGCCGCGAGCGGGTTCGGCAGATCGAGAAACGCTTGTTGAAGAAGCTCAAGGCCTTCCTTCAGAAGGAGCTCGGTGAGACGGTGGTCGAAGTCTACGAATCTCCGTAAGCCGCCGGGTCGCAGTGCCCCCGAGATGTGGTAACGCCCACGAATGTCAGGTCGCCTGTCCGTAGTCGCGACGCCCATTGGATGTCTGGAGGACATCACCCTGAGGGCGCTTCGCATTCTCCGCGAAGCAGACCTCATCCTTGCAGAAGACACCCGTCACACCCGTACGCTCTGCTCCAAGCACGGCATCGACACACCGCTACGCTCGTTTCACGCACACACCAACGACGACAAGGTGGACCTCATCGTTGTAGAGCTGGTCAACGGAGCTCACTACGCGCTCGTCAGCGATGCGGGGACGCCGGTCGTGAGTGATCCGGGCGTTTACCTCGTCTCCCGCGCCGCGGATGCCGGCATCAACGTGGAGGCCGTTCCCGGCCCGAGCGCCGTGTTGGCAGCGCTTTGCGTTGCGGGCCTCCCTGTGCGTCGATTCGTGTTCGAAGGATTCCTCCCACGAAGCGGCGGGGAGCGCGCCCGCGCGCTCGATCGCATTGCGCAGTCGGGTATCACGATCGTGCTGTTCGAATCCCCTCATCGAATTCATGGGACATTGGACGACCTAGAACGCACCCTGGGGGCCGATAGGCGAATCGCGCTCTGTCGAGAGCTGACTAAGATGCACGAGGAAACGATTCGCGGCACGGTCCCGGAGGTGCGAGGTAAGCTATCCAACCCCGCCCGGGGGGAGATCACGGTCGTCATCGACGGCAGGCGGCCCGAAGGGCCGGTCGAGGACGTCGACGTCCGCGCGCTCGCCGTCGAGTGGAAGCGCGAGGGGCTTTCAACGAAGGAAATGACTCAGAAGCTCCAGCACGAGTTCGGGTGGAAGCGCAACCTGGCGTACCAGGCCATCCTCGACGCGCTGAAGGCGGAACAGAGCTAGTGCGCCGACGTTGGGAGCGTCATGCAAACCCGAAGACTCCCCGCGGTTCCGGCTTCGGTCCAAATGCGGCCGCCCTGCGCCTCGATCACGTTTCGCGCCACCGCGACCTCCAACCCGAGCGCGTCCGAGGGCGATAGCGGTTTCTCGAGCCGCTCCACGATGGCGAGCGTATCGGTCGACGAATCTTTGAGAGTCGCCATCAGATCGAATTGCACGAAGCCCTTGCCAACCTGATCGCGGCGAGGCGGCGCAACCCGCATGGCAATGTCGGTCCCGGAGGATCGGATGACCAGCACCGCGAGGCTCACGAGCGAGTGAACCGTACGATGACGGTCGACAAAAATGTGCGGCAAGCCTTCGGAGACACCGCCGATGACGGATGTATCCTCGGCACGGGAGCGCACGAACGCAATCGCCTCGGAGATCATCTCATCGGGCGCTACCCACTGCTGTTGCAGCCTGAGTGTCCCTGCTTCCAGCTTCGCGCGATCTACGACCGTCGAAACGAGCCTCAACAACCGCTCGGCGCTGGCGCGGATCGTGCGAACGCTTCGTTCCTGCTCTGCATTGAGCTCACCGTCCACACGCCCGAGCAACATGTCTGAGAAGCCGGTCACCGAGTTGAGGGGATTGCGCAGCTCGTGCCCCAGCGCGCCGAGGAATCGCGCACGCTGTCGCTCCGGCTCCTCGGGGTCGGCCGAGTGAGCCTCGATGGTGTCCTGGAGCGATGCCGACGGCACGGCCCCAGGTTCCAGCTGCGTCGCAGGCTCCTCAATTCGAAGGAGCGGCCACAGCGAGCGCAAGACGCTCGCCCCCACGAGGAGAGCAAGGCCGAAGACCAAGAATGCCCCCGAGTAGACATACTCATCGGCTAACAGCATCCACACGACCGCAAAGTAGAGCGAGACTGTGACGCAGGCCCGGCGGAGCTTGGGAACGGCGGGATGTCGTGCGGCGGTCATCGCGTACGCTCTAGGGGAAGGCGAATCAGAAATCGAGACGGTGCATCTCCGTGGTAGAGCGAGCCTTCGTGGCGCGCGATGACTTCCGACGCCACTGCAACCGGCCATCGCCGGATCTCCGTGGCATCCTCGGACGCGAGGACTTCGGCCGGTGTTGGAAGCGCACCGAGGGTCATGCGATCAGATGGATCGGCGATCGCCTCGATCGCGATATGATCGTCGGTCAGGACCAGGCTCAAACCGATGTCCGCATCGCGGTGGTCGGTTGCCAGAAAGTCGGCCAGCACGAGGATCGACCTTCGGAGACGCGCTTCATCCACGTCGATGATGCACGGCCGATCGGGCAGCGTACACCCTGCCCTTCTCTTGTTCGACCAGAGCTGCCCCGCTTCAACCGCCACCCGGGCCAGCAGTTCTCGTACGTCGGCACGGTCGGCATCCAGGCGAAGCTCGCCGCCAGCGAGCTGCGAGAGATCGAGCGCGCTATCGAGGAGGATTCTGAGACGTATCCCGGACGCTCGAATGATCTCCAGATCCTCGCGCTGCGAGTCGTTCACTTCACCGTCGATCCCGCTCAACAGCACGTCCGAAAAACCCAGCACGGCATTGAGTGGGGTACGGAACTCGTGACGGAGCGCCATCAGGTAGTCCACTTCGTCGGGCTCCGGCTGCAACTGTGTGCTCGGCGTTACTTGGCCGGGAGCAAGCCCGACCGAGGGCTCCGGTTCCGCGGCTTCAGGGTCTTCGCGTGCCGGCCTCACACCCTCGGCTCCGGGGCCCAATGCTGATCGAATGCTCCAGGCTGCTGCGACGATTGCGCCGAAGGATGCCAGCGCAAACCAGCCCCAGGAGTCCGCGATACGGACTCCCGCTAGAAAGAACAGCCCAAGACCGGTCAGCAGCGCGATGGCCGCCGCGTACGCGCCGAACCGCGCCGTCACGATGCGGCGGACGTCCACCCGGTGTGCCTCCGAGCTACTCCCCACGCTAGCGCCCGATCTCGACCTCGGGAACGCGGGGCGAGCCCTCATCCCGCAGGCGCAGCGCCAAGTCGATCCTGGCAGCGGCGTTGATCAACCCGAGATGACTAAACGCCTGCGGGAAGTTTCCAAGCAGCGTCGTGGTCCCTGGGTCGATCTCCTCGGCAAGAAGGCCCAAGTGATTCGACGCCTCGGCGTGCGCGACGAAGACCTGCTGGGCTTCGTCGATCTGACCCGCCATCGCGAGGACCTCGGCCAACCAGAATCCGCAAAGGACGAACGCACCCTCTGCTCCGCCTACCCCATCATCCGCTCGGTAGCGATACACATACGGGCCGTCCCCCAAAGCAGCTCGGATCCACTCGACCGTTCGAAGCACGCGGTCGTCACTCGGCGGCAAGAATCCGTGAATCGGAAGCAGGAGCAGGGACGCATCGGGATGCTCGTGATCGTACGCCGCAACGAACCGCTTTCCGGTCCGGTCGAGCCCGCGAACGCAGAGCTCGGCATGGAGCTCGTCGGCAACTTGCTGCCATCGTGCTTGCACCGGCTGGTCGCCGAACAAGGGCGCGAGCTGCACCCCGCGGCGAAGCGCGAGCCAGCTCATCAGCTTTGAATGCACGTTGTGGCGTTTTCCGGCGCGGGGCTCCCAGATACCATGATCTGGCTCCGCCCACATCGCGGCTACATTGTCTACGACGGCCCGAAGCCGCCGCCAACCTCGCGCAGTGAGCAAACCACCGCCACGCTCGTATACGTACGCGGCGTCCATCAGCGCCCCCGCCGTATCGAGCTGCAGCTGATCGCGCGCACCGTTTCCAATGCGCACGGGTTGCGAGCCACGATACCCTGCGAAGTTGTCGAGTGTTTGTTCGTCGGGAACCCGACCGCCGTCGACTGCATACATGATGTGAAGCTCACGGTCCCGTTCGAGCGTATCCCTCACGAAGTGGAAAAACTCGCGCGCTTCCCGGTTGCAACCGAGCAGGTTCGCGGCGCGCACTGCCATCGCCGTGTCACGTGTCCAGGTGTAGCGGTAGTCCCAATTGCGCACTCCGCCGATCCATTCGGGCAGCGACGTAGTCGGCGCGGCTACCATCGCCCCGGTTGGCGCATACATCAGCAGCTTCAACAGTAGTGCGGACCGAACGACGTGATGCCGCCACGGGCCATCGTATTGGAGCTGCTGAACCCAATCTCGCCACCCGCGGCGCGTGTTTCTCAGTGCCTCGAACGGGCGGTACGCCAGAATCGACTCCGACTTGGCAGCGTTCCAGCTGATGACGACCCATCCGCGCTCGCCTGCCTTCAACCGAAATATGGCTTGCACGCCTCCTTCCGGACGCGGCTCCCATTGCCCTACGCCACCGAGCACGGCGACCAAGCGTTCGCCGGACGCGCCTTTGGCCGAAGCGGAACGTCCAGCGATCTCAAATCGCGTGTCGACACGCCCGTAGTCGAACCTCGGATCGAAAACGACCTTCACGACCGCCTCTCCCTCGGTGCACTGCACGCGGCGATGAACCTCGTGCACCGCGGAGCGGGGGTCGTCGGTCCAGGGCATGTAGTCAGTGAGGCGAATCGTTCCGCGTCCTTCGATGCGAAACAAGGTCTCGAGCACGTTGGTGTCCGGGTCGTATCGCTGCAGGCTCTCGAAGGGGTAGTCCACAGGACTCACCGAGGTGGAACCTCCCCTCTCCTCATCGAGCAACGCGCCAAAGACACTTGGACTGTCGAAGCGGGGCATGCACAGCCAGTCGATCGCACCGTCGGCGCGGACCAGAGCGGCGGAAAACCCGTCTCCGATCAAGCCGTGATCTGCGATCGACAGAGCGCGCGTCGACGCTTCGTCGGTGAAGACGAAGGGCCGGTTGAGGCGCTTGGCCGCGCTGTAGAGGTCCATTCGTCCAGAAGAATAGCAGATCGTGCGCTTCGCAACGCACATGCTAGAGGCACGCGGTGCAGCGGCGCAGAACTCAGTGGGGCCTGCCACTCATCCTGATGGCGCTCACCTTCGCGTCGACCTTGTACGTCGGGGCCGGGATGGTCCTTGGACAGCCGCCCACCTCGCTCGACGAACTCCTAGCAGGCTGGGTGTTCTCAGCCCCGCTCATGGCAATCCTTCTGGCCCACGAGTTCGGCCACTTCTTTGCGGGCAGGTACCACCGTGTCGACGTGTCGCCTCCATATTTCATCCCGGTCCCCTTCTTCCTCCTCGGCACCCTGGGCGCCGTAATCCAGATCCGAGAGCAGATTCGCTCCCGCAACGCACTGCTCGACATTGGGGCGGCCGGCCCCCTTGCCGGTATGGCGGTTGCGGTGCCCGTCATCATCTACGGGATCGCCACGTCACCGATCGAGCCTCTACCCGACACGCCCTACCTGCTCGAAGGGCGTTCGCTCCTGTATCTCGGGCTACTGAGCTGGCTGAAGGGCCCCATCCCACAGGGTTACGACATCATGCTCACCCCGACCGCGCTGGCCGGCTGGGCCGGTTTGCTGGTGACGATGATCAACCTCCTTCCTTTCGGCCAGCTCGACGGCGGGCACGTGGCCTACGCGCTCCTCGGCCGCCGTCAGGATCAACTCTCCAGGCGTCTTCTTCGCGTGCTCCCGCTGCTCGCCATCGTCGTGAGCGCGGCGTACGGAATCCCCAGCTACCTCCGAGGGGTTCGCGGGGACCAGCTCATGTATGACGTCACAGCTGGCATGCATTGGCTGGTCTGGGCTTTCGTTCTGTGGATGCTCACCCGTGCGACCGGGCCGAGCCACCCTCCCACCGAAGACAGCCATGTCTCGCCCAGGCGCCGTGTCGTCGGTTGGTTAACCCTTTCGCTATTCGTCCTATTGTTCATGCCCTCATGGCTCCGGATGCAGTAGGAAATTTCACCGAAGCGGCGGAATTCCTTAGGTTCGGACCATGCGCCTCATCCGCGTTTCAGCCCTGCTTCTTTTCGCCTCCGTTGTCGTGCTTGGCTCCTCTTCGCCAGCCCAGGCGTGGACCCGAACGGTGGTCAAGGGCGCCCGGGCTACCGTCGACGTCGAACGGGACGCAACGCTGAGCATCCTCCTTCGATTGGACGTCGAAGTACACGCTGGATGGCTGCACGAGATCGAGCTCGCAGAGCTCGGCCCCGACGTCGACCTCGATCTCTACAGGCCCCCCTACTTCCGCTCGGAGGACGGCGAGATCTTCCGCCCTGAAGCCGCGGTTCGCGATGGCGGCATCATCCACCTATCGTTTCCCAGACGCGAGGCCCCGCGGAAGGGTGAGTACCGAGTCTTCATGC
>JBGUEF010000034.1:0-17571 GCA_041821485.1 Deltaproteobacteria bacterium | reverse complement strand
GTTCGCGATCGCAGGTACTGCGCGAGCCAAGACGCGACCAACGATTTTCCGATTCCACCTTTCGCCTGAATGACGCAATGAAACTGGCTCATGGCTCACTCCTGTCGGCTGAGCCGAAATGGGAAGATGGCGCCCTCATTCGAGCTCCAGCTTGGGAAGATTTCGACGGAGGTTGTTCCTGACGTACTCAATACTGGGCGTCGACGCCGTGGACGCGCGCTGCGGCCTATCGTTGATGTCTCGGTTGGTCAGAACTCCAGTCACACCTGCGGGCTCGTTCGGTCCGAGGCCATGTTTTCGGACCTGCCTGTAGAACGACGTGTAGCACCCCGGGTACGGCGGGCTGGCATCGCGGTAGGCCCGCCATACTTCCTTGATGTGATAGCCAAGGCGTAGATAGCCCTCGATCGCATCTCGATGACACGAGAAGTAGACGCGAGGTGGCGCACCTTGCAGTGCCTGCGGACCTGGTAGTGTTGCTTTGGGCAAACCGTCTCCCTTCCTAGTTATCGGTTTTGCCCCCCGAAAAGTTGCGCGGGATTCGGTATGCTAGGTCACAGGAACTTCTGTTTCCGGACCTCGGCGATAGGAATCGCGCTTGTGCGTTGCGTGGTGTTGCGCGTTCTTGCGCGGAGTGGATTGGCACGCGCGGCCGATTGCATGATCGATCCCTTTGTTGCACTCCGTTCCGCGATGTTGCGTGATGTTCAGCCTCTTCCACCGACATTGCCGCAGTTGGGCAGGGCAAGATGTGGGATTGTAAGACATCGAAGATGTCCCAATCCCCGCTTGCCGCGCTCAACGCCTTCGGCTTATTCGCGGCGGGACAACGACACGATGAAAGCGAGACAAGGGTGGCACCGGTCGAAGGACGCAAAACGGTTCGAACCCCGACATCTGCCTCCGGGGGGCGTGCGACGTAATGTAGTGACTGTTGAGCATGCTCGCGGCGATTCGGAGACGTTCAGGTCGTTCCCGCTTGCAGTGGCGAGACTCCGGGCGCAGCATTGTTCCACCGGTCATGGACGTCACCGCCTCTCGCGCTGCCCTAGACAGCCCTCATGCCAGCGCAGTCGCCCCGGAATCGTTCGAGCCGCGCAGCCATTTCTACAGCCGCGTTCTCAACGCGCAGATTCACCCGCTGGTCTCTTTCTTCCTGCGGTTGTCAAATCGGCGCATCGTAAAACGTTACTGCCATCTCAATCCGAGAGTCGACCCCGAGTATTTGACCAGTGTGTTGAGCTACACCCCCAAGCACTTCAGGTGGGCGGGCGCGGACCTGTTCTGCACGACGACGGCTGCAGGCAACAGGCGGCTGGTCGTGATCGAGACCAACTCCTGCCCTTCCGGCAACAAGTCGATGCCCATCCTTTCCGACGACGATGAGCAAGCCGGCTACCGAAAGCTGATTGAAACGGCCTTTCTTCCCCTCATCTCGAAACGCAAGGCCGCCTCCGGAGCGTTGGCGGTCCTTTTCGACAAAAACTACATGGAAGCGTCTGGCTACGCCGCTGTCATCGCCGATCTGACGGGCGAAAACGTGTTCCTCACCCCCTTTCCGGACAAGGCAGAAGACCCGCCGGCTCGATTTACGGACGGCTTGCTCGAAGTGCGAGACGCCGAGGGTCAATGGAGGCCGATTCGTGCGGCATTCCGCTATGTGACGCAAAAGCCTTGGAATCGAATACCGATTCGGACACGCACCCGGGTTCTGAATCCAGTGGTGACCTGTCTCTCGGGCGGGCGAAACAAGCTCGTCGCGATGAAGGCCTACGAAATCTACAACGCCGAGCTAGAGGCGTCCGGCCTTCAGATCCGAACGCCTCAAACGATCGGTGACGTAACCAAGGAGGAGGTGCCCCTCTGGGTCCAGCGATTTGGCGGGCATGCGGTCGTCAAGGTCCCGTACAGCAACGCGGGACAGGGCGTCTTCACGATCGTCAATCAACGGGAGCTCGACCGCTTTATGGAGATGGAGGACTCGTATGACCGCTACGTCGTCCAGAGCCTCATCGGGAACTACGTCTGGAGCTCGGTCGAGCGCGCGGGGCGCTTCTATCACGTCGGCACCATCCCGGATCGGCACGGTCACATTTATGTCGCGGATCTCAGAGTCATGGTGTGTGGCGGCTCCAATGGCTTTCGGCCTCTCGCCGTGTACGCGCGCCGTTCGAGAAAACCGCTTCCCGCCGAGCTCGATGACGGACAGTCCTCGTGGGACGTCCTCGGCACCAATCTATCGGAGCGCCAGCCCGATGGGTCCTGGGCCGCGTCGACGGACCGACTCCTGCTAATGGACCGTCGCGACTTCAACATGGTCGGGATTGGAGCCGACGACCTCATCGAGGCCTACATCCAAACGGTACTGGCGACGATCGCCATCGACAAGATGACGGCTACCCTCCTCACGCAGAAAGGCGGCCTCCGGCGCGGCCTGTTCCGCTCCCTGGACGACGATCCGGCGCTTCTCGAAGAGATCAAACGCGGCGCGCGTGGGAGCAAGACGGTTGTGCCCGACGCCCCGCGCGACTGACGATCAAACGAGGCGCTCGAAGGCTTCGATGACGGCAGCGCTGAAGTCCCGTGCGTAGAGGCGCTCACTCGGATAGATGCCACCGGGACTGAACACGTTGAGCTCGAGAATCTTTCCGCCCACGAAATCCACGCCAACGTGGACCAGACCCTCGCGCTCGAGGTACGGCGCAATCTCAGCCACGGCCTCCCGCATCGAAGGGCTGACCTCCACCGCTCGCGCCGTGCCACCCGCGTGCAGGTTGCTTCGAAAGTCATTCTGACTGGGCACGCGGCCCACGGCGGCCGCTCGGCCATCCAATTCGACGATCTCGCCGCCTACGACCGTCACCCGGACATCCCCGTGCTCCGCACCCGGCACGAACTCCTGCACCATGGCGTACCCTTGGCGAAGCACCACATCGATGATCTGTCTCGTGTTCGCGCGCGATCCCCCAGGATCCAGCGAGAATACGTCCCGCCCTCGCGTTCCGTCGAGAGGCTTGATCGGATTTCGCTCCCTCTTCATGACCGAAACGCGCGGAGAGGGGCTCCTCAACACGATGTTCGAAGGCTGGGACCCTTACGCAGGCCCCCTGCTTCGCCGCAAGAACGGAGCCATCGTCTCCGATCGAAAAGGCATCACGACGCCTTACGCGCTCTTCAACCTGCAACCTCGAGGCAAGCTCTTCGTTGGCACGGCGACGAAGGTCTACGAAGGCATGATCGTGGGCGAGCACAATCGCCCGAGTGACCTCGACGTGAACTGCACGCGCGAAAAGAAGCTCACCAACATCCGGGCCGCGGGAAAAGACGAGAACGTGGTCCTGACGCCACACAACGAGCTGACGATTGAAACCGCGCTCGACTGGATCGACCAGGACGAGCTCGTCGAAGTGACGCCAGATGCGGTGCGGGTCCGCAAGGCGATCCTTCAGTGCAACCTGCGCCCGAAGCGCGAAGCGCCCAAGAAGGGCTAGCCCTTCTGGGCCTCGATTGCCTTTGGCAGCGCGCCAGTCAGGCTCAACACACCGCGCATACATCGATGCGCGACGTCGATCGGCTCCAGGTGCATCATGGGACAGCTTCCGGGAATCACCATCGCGCCGTAGGCCGCGCACAACGCGGCCGCCTCGGGGGAATATGAGCCTCCGTCGACGGAACGATGAAACCAGACGTGCCGGACGCCTGCGGCTTTGCACTGTCGAGCGATCTCGATGGCTTGGTTTGCATGCGTGGCGATCACGACGGCGTCTGGGGGCTCCGGGAGAGAGGCGAGCGAGTCGTAGCAGCGATCCCCCTCGACCGTTTCGGCGTTAGGATTGATTGCATGCGTTTCGCGGCCGCTATCCTTCAGCTTCTTGAATATGAGGTTGGCTGGGGCATTGCCCGCGCGCGACACACCAGCCACAGCAAAGCGTTTCTGAGCGAGGAACTCTGCGGCGGCCTCGGGTAGCGACAAGGCGCCATGCGGGATGAACCGTTCGGCCGCCGCGCGCCCGGATCGGAAATAGCTGTAGAGGAAGAGCACCGTCAGAAAGACCTGCAAAACCCAAGTCGGCATCATACTGGGCAGCGAAATCAAGTCAGCGTTGACGGCAAACGCGCCGGCCCAGGCAAGGCCGGCGATCACGAAGACGGTGATTGGCAGGATGCCCCTACGCTCGAGAGGCTTCCGATCTGCCCAAAGAAGGAGGACTGTCCAACCGAACATCAGCGAGGCGCCGAGCCGCGTGGCGTAGCGGTACGCTGTGGTGGGCTCGAAGTCCGAAATGCCATAGACCACACCCCCGACCTCGGGAAAAAGCATCGCAACGCCTGCAACGGCGTCGGCGATCGCTCCGACCCAGTAGGAAACCCTCAACCAGCGTGTCTCAGCCACAACTCAACAATTACGAAGGACCTCAGTCGCACGGCTCAGAAACAGGCCCCAGCGTCGTGGTAACCTCTGGCAGCTGGTTGTGCACAGCGGGAGATCCGCCGCAGACTCCCGCGCACGGAGGAGAATCCAACCACCTCGGCTGACCCGACACACCGCTCCAATGCCGGCGACTGACGTCCATCGCCATCTACCACCTGCAATGGCTGTGCCACGCTTCGCCTCGAAAAAGCCGTGAATATTCGGGGGGCTGGATTCGAACGACGCGAAGAATCTTCGCCGATGAGCCAGGTGCCGCACAGTTTGCGCAAATTGCCCGCTGGGCCGCTGCTGGTTCATGATGGCTGGACGGTGGCTAGGTCAGACGGCAAAGGCGGCAAAGGCGGCAAAGGCGGCGGCTCAAAAGGCGGCGCCGTAGGTGCGTCCAGCAGCGAACGTGAGGCCCTCGAGCGAGCCTTTGCCGACGTGAAGCCGCTGGGTGAAAACACGAGAAAGCGTGTAATGCCGCCCGCCGAAAACCCTCGAGCATCAGCGCGCGAAGCTGGAACGGCCCCGCCGCGGCCTGTCGAACCGCTCCGAGTCGAGCGCGAGGGCAGCGGAATCGTCCTCGGGAAGCGTGGATCCACACACTCGAGCATTCTCGACGCGCTCGAAGACCCGAGGCTCGAGATCGAAGCGGAGTGCGACCTGCACGGCCGCACCGCTCGAGAGGCCGAGCGTGAGGTCCATCGCTTCGTTCGAGATTGCCAACGGAACGGCAATCGCTGGGTCCTGATCATCGTCGGTAAGGGACTACACAGCCCGGACGGCAAAGGAACCCTAAAGGGCAGCATCGTCGAAGCCCTCAGCACGCGAGCCCCCGCCCGCTTCGTCCTCGCCTTCCGCACCGCCCCCCGCCACCTAGGCGGCACGGGCGCCCTGGTCGCCCGCTTGGTAGACCGAATCTAGTGTGCGGATCGTGGGCTAATTTTGGCGGGTGTTTGCCGTGGCGATTTGGTCGTTGAGGGTCCAGTAGTCGTACAGGATGCCCGCGAGGAATAGACCGCCCGTCAGGAAGTAGATCAGTCCGGTCAGGTACTTCCCCATGTAGATCCGGTGAATGCCGAAGACCCCGACGAACGTGAGCAAGATCCAGGTCACGTTGTAGCTGACGGGCCCCGACTCATATCGAAGCTCTGCGGAACGATCGAGCGACGGCATCAACACCAAGTCGATCAGCCAGCCGATGCCCAGGAGCCCCAGCGTAAAAAACCAAATCGTCCCGCTCACCGGGCGCCCGTAATAGAAGCGGTGCGCCCCCATGAACCCGAAAATCCACAGCAGGTAGCCGATGCCGAGATTGTGCGTGTCGTCGTTCGCCATGACGGCTTTCTACGGTGCACGCGGGCGCCGGCAAGTAGGCAGCGGCTACGGGGGTAGCCCTAGGCGATTGCGCAGGGGCGGTGGGGCGGGACAGAGCCTCACCGAAGGCCTGCGGCGAAAAAAAGGGGACTGTCCCCTTTTTAGCCCTTGCTGATTTTGCCTTCTTTGTGGGGATGGTGGCTGCGGCACTTGGGGCAGAACTTCTTGATGTGGAACTTCTCGGGCATGGTGCGCCGATTCTTGTCCGTCACGTAGTTGTCTTTGCCGCAGTTTTCGCAGCTGAGCTTGATGAGGTCACGCATGGGATAGCCTTGCCTTTTCGGCTGGAAGGGGGCGGATTGTAGCGGGGCTTGCGGCGCCGTCAAATCCGGCACCGAGGGCCTAGATCTCGGGCCCGGATCCGGTGTAAACCCACGAAGATGTTCGACACCGACCGGTCCACCAGCACCCCTGCCGAATACATTGCCCGGCGAGCGGAAACGGTCGGTGAGATGTTCTTGAAGCGCGTCGAGCGGGACGGTGACAGGCCCGCCTTCTACTTCAAGGATGGAGATCAATGGCAACCGGTCAGCTGGAACGCGTTTTCCGAGCAGGCCGGCGCGATCGCCTCTTATCTGCTCGGGCTCGGCCTGCAGATCCAAGACAAGGTTTGCGTCGTCGGCAGCACCGGTCCCGCCTGGTGCTACTGCGACGTCGGGGGGCTGCTCGCAGGAGCAGTGACGCTGGGCGCCTACCCGACGCTGACGCCCAAGCAACTCGCCTACATCCTCGACCACGCCGACACGAAGGTTGCGTTCGTCGAAGGGCTCGAAGAGGTCAACAAGATCCTCGCGCGGCGCGACGAGCTCACACAGCTCGAACAAGTCATCGTCTGGGACACCCGCGGCGTCGAGTCGCTGATGGAGGCCCACCGCTGGCTGGTCCCCTTCGAAACTGTGTTGCAGACGCCGGTCGACCGCCCGGCCATCGAAGCGCGCGTCGCAGCGGTCGACCCGAACAGCACCGCGATCATCGTCTACACCAGCGGCACGACCGGCCCTCCGAAGGGCGCGATGATTTCGCACGACAACATCATGACGGTCATGCGCGACCAGGACGAAGCCTTCTCGATCGACGAAGGCGACGTCGGCCTGAGCTTTCTCCCGATGGCGCACGTGGCCGAACGTGTCCTGGCATTCTACGGACGCATCAACACGGGCATGGGCACGTACTTCGCGTCGAGCATCGCCAAAGTGCTCGAAGAGGTCGCCGAAGTGAAGCCGACGATCTTCGGCAGCGTGCCGCGCATCTTCGAAAAAGCCTACGCAAAGATCATGAGCACGGTCGAGCAGGCATCCCCGACACGGCAGCGCATTTTTCGGTGGGCTGAGCGGGTCGGCCGCGAGGCCGTGCAGCATTGGCAGGCGGGCGAGCCGATCTCGTTCGGTTTGAAGTTGAAGTACGGCCTGGCCGACCGCCTCGTGTTTTCGAAGTTGCGCGCGGTGTTCGGAGGGCGCGTGCGGTACTTCATCACGGGCGCGGCGCCGATCGCGCGAGAAATCCTCGAATTCTTCTGGGCAGCCGGATTTCCCGTCTTCGAGATGTACGGGATGACCGAGTCGACGGTGATCACCCATGCCAACGTGCCGGGGCACGTGAAGCTCGGATCGGTCGGCCGGCCGCTGAGCATCGTCGAAGACCGCATCGCGGACGACGGCGAAATCTTGATTCGCAGCAAGGTCGTGTTTCAGGGCTACTACAAGAACCCTGAGGCGACCGCCGAAACCATCATCGACGGCTGGCTGTACACGGGTGACATCGGCAAGAAGGACGAGGACGGCTGCGTTCACATCCTCGATCGCAAGAAGCACATCATCATCACCGCGGGTGGAAAGAACATCACGCCGGCGAATATCGAAAACGAGATCAAAGCATCGGACCCGATGATCAGCCAGGCGCACGCGCACGGCGACAAACGGAAGTACCTCGTGGCGCTCGTCACCGTGGGCGCCGCCGAAGCGGTGGAATGGGCTCGTCAGCAGAAGAGCATCGATGACGCAACGGCCGACCGGCACATCAAGGCCCTCACCGAGAACCCTCTCGGGCGTTCTGCCGAGCTCCAAGCCCTGCTCGAAGAGGTCACGCGAGATCCGGAAGTGGAAGCGCGCATCGTCGCATCGGTGAAGAGGGCCAACGAAGGCCTATCGCGGGTCGAGGCGATCAAGAAGGTCCACATCCTCGGTCGCGAATTCAGCGTCGAGGAAGACGAGCTCACCCCCACGCTCAAGCTCAAGCGCAAGAATATCGAGGCCAAGTTCACGGAAACTTTCGACCGGCTCTACGACGATGAGGGGTTTGGCTTGGTCGTCTTGTCGGCCTAAGCTTGACGCTCGATGCGTGTTGTCCTGGCCTGCCTATCCCTGATGCTCTTCGCGTCACCTGCGCTTGCGTTCGAAGGCATGCTCAAAGCGAGCCTATCGAGCGAGCAAGGCGTCGCTGCACAGATCCGCGCCCGATACTCGAAAGCCGGCGACGTCCGCATGGATATCCAGTCGAAGGATGCCGAAGGCCAGCCCGTGCACGCCACGACCATCATGCCGGCTACGGGAAAGAGCTACTATTCGATCGCGCACGACCAGAAGGCCATCGTAGAGCTGCCCTACTCGACGCTAGCGGCGACGAGCAAGCAGGTCACCGGCGCCGGCGACAACGCGAACCTGGAGATCAAAAAGCTCGGCAAGGAGATCGTGAGCGGGGTCGAAACGCGGCACGTCCGGGTGATCGACAAGGACAACAGCGCAGTGATCGACCTTTGGCTCACGCAAAAGTACCCAGCAGACCTTTGGACACGAGCGTTCCGGGGCCGGAACCTCGGCCTCGAGATGTCGGACGACGAACGCAGCAAAGCGATGAAGAAGTACGGCGTTAAGCCGGGTTTTTCGATGAAGATGCGGGTCGAGCAGGCCGGCGGGGTCCCAGTGGTGTTCCTGGTCGAGGAGATCCAGCGGATGCCAGTGCCGCCGGCGGTGTTTTCGCTGCCCGAGGGCTATCAACGCGTCCAGGCGCCCGCCAAGGCACAACCTTGACGTGGCCAGGTGACCTTGCGATATAGAGCCGCAATACACGGCGATTCAGGGGCGCCGAAAAGGAGATTCCATGACCAAGCAAGTGCTACTGCGCGCGTTGATTCTGATGTCCGCGCTGCTCGTGTTGAGCGGGTGCAAAGATTCCTCGACGGCAAACGACGCCAAGAAGGGCGATCCAGCTCTCGTCCTCGATGCCGGCCAAGAGCCGCGTGAGACGGTGCGCTACAAGGTCGCGCACGGGACGACGACGACTTCGATGATGGAGTTCGGGATCGCTTCGCTGACCACCATGGACGGCGGCGCTGAGCTGGCAGTGACCCCGGGGGTTCGGCTGACGATTATGTCCGGACCCTCTCTCGAGGGGAAGCGGGGTAGCACCCGCTTCGATGTCCGGATCGTCAAGGCCGAAGCCATCGTCCCCGAGGGCATCGACCCCAAGGTCGCGTTGGACCTGAACAAGAGCGCATCGGTGCTCAACAACGTCGGCGGCTGGGTCGAGGTAGACGACCGCGGCATCATCCAGAGGACCGAGCTGAACCAGGCCGCCAAGCGCTCCGACGTCCCGGTTCGCCTGCTCGCGATGATAATCAACGCGCGCACGTCGCTGTCTCGAGTAATTCTGCCTGCACAGGCCATCGGCGCCGGCGCTCGCTGGGAAGCGCGCAAGGATCTCGTCCTGTACGGCTTCGAGGTCAGCCAGGTCGATACGTACACGCTGACCGAGAAAGTCGGAGACGAGCTCAAGCTCTCCGTGCAGACGCAGCAGACCGCTCTGCCGCAGACGGTGACCTTCGAGGAAGAAGGCATCGAGCTCTCGGTCGAGTCGTTCAAGATGACCGCGACGGGTGAGGTGATCGCCAACCTCAATGCGCTCGAGGCCAACGCCGCGGCAAGCGGTGAGTCGGCGGGCATCATCAACGTGAAGACCGTCGATGGCACCGAGAAGGTCGAGATCGACCGCGCATTCCAGGTTCGGATGACGGTGACGTACGACCTGGCGACGGCGGAGGCTGACGCAGCGGTCGAAGACGCGGAAAAGGCTGGAGAAGCGGAAGCAGAAGCCGGCGAGGAGCTCGAAGCTCAGGAGTAAAACGTCCCTGGCCAGAGCGTAGCCACGACGGCACGTTGGGTCCGCTCCCGCTTCCAGTATTCGGATTCGGGGTCGAGCTCGACGCTGCCGTCGATTAGTTTTTGGAGCGTGGCTTCGACGCCGCTGGCGAACTCGGCGTCCTGCACGACGATGTTAGCCTCGCTCTCCCAGAAGCTCGCCGTGGCATCGAGGTTGGCGGACCCGATGCTGGTCACCCGCCCATCGACCGACACGAGCTTGGCGTGCACGTACGGACGGACGTGCCCGCCGCGAGCGACGTTCACCGGAGACGGCGGCGGAACGAATTCGTACATCTCGACGCCTGCCTGAAGCAGCGGCTCCAGCTTCCCCTTCACCATGTACTCGAAGAGCGTGCGGTGCAGGGGCGCCGGAAAGAACGTGCCGTCCTCGCGCCGGGCGGTCGCGCTGCCGGTGAGAAGCTTGACGCTCACGTCTCGGGCCAAAAGCCGATAGATCCCGCGCTCGAGAGCGGGAACGAACGGGAAGTCGTTCACGATGTAGACGTGGTCTTCCGCGACATCGAACATCGCCTCGTACATGGCCAGGCCGTTGGTTTCGGCAAGACCGCGGTGCACCACCAATCGGCCGGCAGCGGAACCAGCCGCCTCGAGCTCGGGGAGAACATCCTGGCCAGGGGGAACTGGCGCCCCTCCCTGCCGGTCCCAGGTGCGCATGAAGGTTTCCTGCACCTCTCGGACGAGTGGCCCGGACACCTCGACGTGCGCATCGAGCCAGGGGATGCGCTCGTGACGCGTGTTGTCGTGCACCGGCACCTCGTCGAAACCGGAGAAGTACTCGTCGCTCGCGTTGCGCCCCGACACGAACGCCAGCTTGCCATCGATGATCACGAGCTTGCGATGGTCCCGCTTCTTCAAACTGGAAACGTCGACCTGCCTGTGAGACTCGATTGGATTCACCGCAAGAACCTCGATGCCGTCTTGCGCTCGAAGCGACTGGATCAGCGGATTGATACGGCCCAGAACTTCTTCGTCCGAATAGAGGGCATCGATCATGAACCGGACCTTCACGCCGGCTCGCGCTCGTTGAATGAGCTTGACGATCAGGTGCTCGGCGAAGTCGCTGGGCCGGACGATGTAGAACTGAATGTGAATCGTGGAGGCGGCCTCGTCGAACGCGGCGAAGAGACGCCGGCGCGCTTTTCCATTGTCGAGCTCCGCATGAAAAGAGTTGCCCTGAACGAGATGCGATTCGGTGGTTTGATCGAGGCGCCAATCGAGCGGATTGCTGCTCGCTCGGTCGCGCAGCAACTGGGCCGCCTGCTCTCTTTCAGGAGAAAAGTCCCCGGCGAGCGCCCTGCTGAGAGCCGTCGACGGCGCCATGAGGGTCACACGTTCGGCGCGGCTCTCCTCCGACTCTTCGTCACGCTCGGTCAGAATCGTCGTGACCGGGACGCCCTTCGCACGCAGCCTGCGTATGGCGGTCGACGCAAACATGGCGACGAAATCGACGCCTAGACTCCGCAGCTCCTCTTCCTCGGCAGAGTAGACGAGAATCGCCCCAGGCGGCAGCCGCTGATCGAGAACCTGCTCGTGAATGAGAGCGTCGCGGTTTTTCTCGTGGATGTCTAAGTAGACGAGCTCAAATCCCTCATCGACCAGTGCGCGCAATGCTTCGATGGGCGATGTCCTCGGTGTCGGATCGTCGGGCGGCCGGGGAAGTAACAGCGCGGCGTCCACCAGCACGACCGGCCGGCCGCTCGCAACTTGCAGCAGGCGGTGCCCGATGACGTCGGACACCACTTCGCCCCTGTCGTTGCACACCTTGATACCAACTCGATGGATGCCTGGTGAAGGCGCGTGGATCATCGTGCGCACTTCGGGGCTGCTGCCGATCGGAACTTCGGCCACCACCGCATCGTCGACGTAGAACCGCGCAGTCGTTCCGAGCTTTGCGGACACTCCCAAGCTCGCCGAGAGCTCCACTCGCTCCCCCGGGCTCGTCAGCACGTCGCGCCGCACCCCACCAAGGATGCGTCGAAGACTCGGGTTTCGGCCCCAACGCTCCATGCTGGCCCCGAGCGAACGTGCCGCGGCATCGAGCATGGAGCGCGACTCCTCGCCGAGGATCAAGCGCTTGTCGACCTCGCCGGCGATTGTGGCCGCGATCTGCCGAATTCGTTCGCCCAGGTCCTGAGGTGCCTCGTGGTCCGTCACCGCGGTCAGTATAGGATGCTTAGGCGCCCGCGTCGGTGACCACGGCCAGGTATGGCAGATTCCGGAACTTCTGCGCGTAGTCGAGGCCGTATCCGACGATGAACACGTCGTCGACCGTGAAGCCTAGATAGTCGATCTCCACCGGGACGCGGGTACGGGCCGGTTTGTGGAGCAAGGAGGCGATCTTGAGGGATGCGGGCTGACGGGTCGCCAAGTTCTCGTAGAGGTAGGAAACAGTGAGGCCCGTGTCCACGATGTCCTCGACCAGGATCACGTGCTTCCCCTCGATGGACCTGCTCAAGTCGGTCGTGATCTGTACCACGCCGCTGCTCTCCTGTTCGTCGCCGTAGCTACGGACCGCAAGAAAATCCACCGCCACGTCGAGGTCGATGTGGCGCAGCAGGTCGGCCGCAAACACGTAGCTGCCCTTGAGCACGGGGACGATGACCAGGTCCTTGCCTAAGAAGTCGTGCGTGATCGTGCGCCCCAGTTCGGCGACCCGGTCGGCGATCGTGCCCGCGTCGATAAGTGGCTTCATCGGCATAGCGCCCTCTTCAGTTCGAAGAGAATACGATCGGGAACATCGCCGGGCCACCTTCAGCAGACGCGGGGAAGCGCCACCGTCGTACGGAGGCTTCGACACACTCCGCAAGACCGCCGGGTCCGGTACCTGCGGCGTTCACGCCTTTGACGCGCCCCGAAGCAGCGACCGTCACGGTCACGTCCAAGCGGACCGAGGGCGCTGATTGCTGACCACGAATTGAACGCTCGTAGCAACGCTGCAAGCGCGGCTTATTCGTCGTCACCGTGGCGCGAACCGCATCCCCATCGAGCGGCGGGTTCTTGCTTTGCGTGCTGCCCGACTTCTCGATGTCGATCTTGGCGGGCGCCGTATCGGCACTCGAATCGAATTCGTTCAGGAGCTTTTGTTCTTCAGTACTCAGCGATTCGCCCTTCGGAGCTACCGCGGCGGGCTTCGGGCGCGGGCTACGTCGGGCTTTGGTTCTGCGCGGCCTGGCAGGTGCCATCTTTGGACCATCGTCCGCCGGGTTCGGCGGTTCGATCGCGGGTACGGCCGGTGCTGCCTCTGCGTTCGCCGGTTCGCCCTCCGCCGCTTCGCCCTCGACGGCCTCGCCTTCTGCTGTTACCTCTGCTTCTTCTACTTCTTGGCCCTCTGCAAGCGTCTCGCCGTCCTCGGAAGCGAGCTCTTCGCTCGCGCTCTCCTCGACCACGGCCTCTGGCTCATCGACCGGCGCCGGCGCATCAACGGGCCTAGGAACGGGTGCTACAATGGCGGCGGGATTCCCGGTTCCGAGCAAGTCTTTCAGCAACGAATCCCCGAACCTATCGAACGCGAGAAACGCAACGACCCCGGAAAATACGGCCACTGCGACGATCACCGCCAGGATGCCAAGCGAAAGTCCACTGCGTGGCTCCGCGGTGGCGGCGGCGGCCTGAGGTGGAACCGAGGGAACCGACACAAGCTCGTCCGGTTCGGCTGGCAACCCCGAGAACGACCCAAGCAGGGGCGATGACGGGAACACGCCCTCAGGAGCGAGCGGCGCAGGCGGTTGAGACATCTCGCTGAGCCCATCCGGCAAACCCGTCTCGGGCTGCAACGCATCGGCAAGCGGGGCGAAGTCGAGCGGCATGTCGTGCTGCAGGGCTCCAGGCGGAGGCGACGGCGGACCTGCCGGCATCGCAGAGTCGGCAATCGAGGTGCGCGAGTCGACGAACGGCGGCATCGACGAAAATGAAGTCCGTGATGGTGGGCCCGAGTGCCGGCGCTCGTGCAGCAAAGCCATGAGCTCCGGAACAGTGGCGAGCGGGCGCCACTCGTCGAAGCCTTCGCGCCACACCAAGGTGTACTCGCTCACGGCGCTCGCATCGATCTTGTGCGACATCTCCTCGAGCCGAATCGGACCCACAGGAACATCGTTGATCGAGACGTGCCACTCGGGAACGTCACCGACAGCGGCAAGCGATGTCACTGGAACCGGGGGCGCCAACCCAGGATGCTGTCCAACGAGCGCACTGCTCGCAACGCCCGGAGCCGACGACAACCTTCGCGACGCAACGGACGGACGGCGTGGCGGCACCGATGACTGGCGCCGGCGAACCGGTGAAGAGGGTCGGCGTGCGCGCGCGGTAGCTGCTTCGTGTCCAAACGACGACGCGGGCTCCGACCTACGCGTGACTTCGTCGAAGCCGTACGCCGCACCCGCGGGAACGGTGACATCAGGATCGCCTTCACGGCCGTCGATCAGGATCTTCTGATCGCACTTGCGGCACGGAAAACGCACGACACGACCCCGAACCTTCTCGTCGGAGATCTTGTACTTGGCGTGACAACTATGGCACTCGAATCTCATCGGTTCATCGCTTGTGGGCAAGCGCACTCACTTGCGCCGTTTCCAGCTTGGCATCGACATGATCGTAGCGCGAATTGGTGTAGTTATTCAATAAGAACGCAAAATTTCACATGCCGGAAAGCACGTAATAGCGATTCTGAATGTTGTCATACAGCAGGACCAGGCGGTTCTCGCCTATACGACGGGACCAGCGCTGATCCTCTTCATCGTAGGCGATCCGGAAGCTCGCGCTGTAGCGGTAGGCGATCAGCACACGGTCCATTTCCCTACTGATCGTGCGGTATTTGATCTCGTAGCGGACGTCGGTGACGCGCTCCCGCCAGGCAGCCAGCTTCCGCTTCAGGGCGCGATAATCGAGATCGTCATCACCCGTAGGAGTGCCATTGTCATCGAGGTACTGGGGGTGCGCCATCGCCAGAAGTGCCCCAACATCCCGCGATTCCACCGCATTTCGGTAGTTCTCCATGAAGGTGATGACCGCCCGGTTCTCGGGGGTGTCCTTCACGGTGGTGTTCGGAATGTTCTTCGTGCAGCCCACGGCCGCGAGAAGGGACGCACTCAACGCCACGGCGGTCAGGGCTCTACGCATACAGCACATCACAGGATCAACGCTCCTCTTTGCCACGCCATTCCCGATTATCCATCAGCGGCTACTGAATCCCATAATCTTTGATTTTGTAAAGTAGAGCGCGGTGGCTGATCTCTAAGAGCTTGGACGCGGCCGTTCGATTGCCTGCAGTCTTGTCGAGGGCCCGCCGAATCAGGGTTTCCTCCATGAATCGGGCGGTTTTCTTGATGGAGAGCTCCCCCGTCGAGAGGCTGGCGGCGACCGGATCGGCGGGCTCACGCATCCGCTCGGGCAGATCGCCCACTGTGATCAGGTCCCCCTCCGCGAGCACCACCGCACGCTCGATGGTGTTCTCCAACTCGCGCACATTGCCGGGCCACGGGTAGTTGAGAAGCAGCTTACGGACGTGCGGGTCCAGCTCGCGGATCTTCGTGCCGAGCCGTCCGTTGTTTCGTTCGATGAAGTGCTCGACCAGCAACATGATATCGTCGCGCCGATCCCGCAGCGGCGGGACGTTGAGCTGCAGAACGTTCAGTCGATAGTAGAGGTCTTCCCGGAAGCGGCCCTCTTCCACCTCGCGCCGGAGGTCTCGGACCGTCGCCGCGACCACACGCACGTCCACCTCTTGGTCGCGCGTAGCACCGAGCGGCCTGACGCGCCCTTCCTGCAAGACGCGAAGCAACTTCACCTGCAAGGTCAACGGAAGCTCACCGATCTCGTCGAGAAAGAGCGTGCCCTGATCGGCCTCCGCGAACAGCCCCTTCTTATCGGCGTGTGCGTCGGTGAACGCCCCTCTTTTGTGGCCGAAAAGCTCACTCTCGAGAAGAGTCTCCGGGATCGCGCCGCAGTTGAGCGGGATGAACGGCTTGTTCTTGCGCGCGCTGCCAGAGTGGAGCGCGTGCGCAACGAGCTCTTTGCCCGTACCGCTCTCACCTTGAATCAAAACCGTCGTCTTGTAGTCGGCGACTTTGCCGATCGTGGAGAAGACCTTGCTGATCGCCTCGCTCTTGCCGAGGATGCCGTGGACGGTCTGCTCCTTGCGCATGGCCTCCTTGAGAGCCCGATTCTCTCGGCGAAGTGTCTCGCGCTCTTCGGCCTTGGTGAGCGCGATCAAGACTTCATCTTGTTTGAAGGGCTTCGAGATGTAGTCGTAGGCGCCCACCTTCATCGCTTCGATCGCGAGGTCCACCGAGCCATAAGCGCTCATCAAAATCACCGTCGCCAGAGACGAGCGTGCCTTGAGCTCGGCACACAGCTCGAGACCCGTCATTCCACTCATGCGGACGTCGGCTAGAACGAAGTCAGGGTCGAAGCGCTCGAGCTGCTCGAGGGCGGTCTCGGCGCTTTCGGCCGCCTCGACCTGATAGTTGTGCTTCCTGAGCAGCGTGCGGAGCACGACCCGGATGTTTTCTTCGTCGTCGACGACCAGAACACGGCGCATGGAATTAACCCTATACTTTCTGCATAGCAGATAGTCAGGGTCGAAAAAAATTTCATGATCCTGGGCTGATAGGGCGAGGTGTGCTGTAAAGTTCTCGCTCGATTGGCCTTCGTCGGCCCTATTGGGTATGATTTCGTGGTCCGGGTAGGGGGAGAAGACATGAAGATCCGCTTTGCTTTTTTACTCATGGTGGTGGGGCTCGTCGCGACCGTTAGCAGTTGCACGCAACGTACGCTTGAAGCTCTCAATCCATGCACGATCAACGGCGTCGTCCAGAACGTGCCGGTCAATCCGCAGCGCGCGCTGGATTTGTTGATCATCATCGACGACTCGCCCTCGATGCTCGAGGAGCAAGCGAAGCTCGCCGAGCAGGTGCCACGACTCGTGAGCCTCTTGCTCAGCGGTGGCGACGTCGACCCGGACGCGGTTGGAACGTTCCCCGCGATTGAAAGCCTTCACGTGGGCATCATCACACCGGACCTCGGGCACTCCACCGAGCCGCCACACAACTACACCGCGGGGTCAGGACCCGACGTCGACTTCAACCCGACGGGTCAGTGCATGACCAACAACGGCAACGGCAAAGCGGGCTTCATGCAAGTTGAAGGGCTTCTCGGCGTAACGCGCGATCCATGCGTGGCGATCACGCCACCTGAGGGCACGCTTTACATGAACTACTTCCCAGATTCGGGGTTCACCCCTCAGGACTTGATCAACGACGTCGAGTGCGTGACCGGACAGGACAACGGCTGCGGCTTCGAGCAGCAGCTCGAGAGCATCCTGGCTTCGGATCGCAACACGGCCAATGGCGGTTTCAACCGCGACGGTGCGTTGCTAGCGGTCATTCTGATCACAGACGAGGACGACTGCTCGACCACCGACCCGCGGGTCTTCGATGTCGAGCGCCGTGATAGCACCCCGGCCAATTTGCAGGGCCCGTTCACCACTGCAGGTGAGCTTCAGTTCAACCTTCGGTGCTCGGCGCACAGCGAAGCTCTGCAGCAGATCCAGCGATACGTCGACGGAATCGCCGGCCTCAAGGATGATCCGAGTCAGGTCGTCTTTGCGGCGATCACAGGCATTCCCGA
>JBGUEF010000033.1:0-17880 GCA_041821485.1 Deltaproteobacteria bacterium | reverse complement strand
ACATTCAGTGAGATCCGATACGCATTCTCGGCGCTGAGCCCGGGCGCGATCATCATCACCATTGTTTCCTTGACGGTTCTCATCGTCTGGCAGACCGAAAGCTTCAAACGAACGCGCGTCGCCAAAGCTTTGCCAGCACCGCTCGTCGTCGTACTGCTCGGCGTCGTAATCAATGGAATCTTCGGCATGGTTGCGCCTCGCCTCGCCCTTGCTCTCGTCGCGAGCATCGAGACGCTCCTATCGGTCGAGGCCACGGATAACCTAGACCCCGAGAAACGCGTCACACCAACCAATCTGGAGCTCAAGGCACAGGGACTAGGCAACATCGTCGCGGGGCTTTGCGGCGGCATCCCGCTCACCCAGGTCATCGTCCGAAGTTCGGCGAACGTCGATTCCGGCGGCAAGACGCGGTTCGCCTCCTTCGTTCACGGCGTTTTGCTCTTGACTTGTGTCGCGGCTATTCCGAGTCTTCTCAATGAGATCCCGCTCGCGTGTTTGGCTGCGATCCTTCTGGTGATCGGTTACCGGCTGGCGAGAATTTCGCTGTTCAAATCGATGTGGAGAGAAGGGTTTTGGCAGTTCGTACCTTTTATTGTGACGATCGTTGCCCTCGTGTTCACCGACCTATTGAAGGGGATCACGCTCGGGATGATCGTCGCCTTCTTCGAGATCCTCATCTACAACTACCAGCTCAATTTCTATCGAGAGGAGACGGAGCCCGGCTGCTTTGCGATTCGCCTGACCGAGCACATGACCTTCCTCAACAAGGCGGCCCTCAAGCGCATTCTCCGGGAGGTGCCTCCAGGCTGTACGCTGACCATCGACATGACGGGCACCCGAATCCTCGATCATGACGTTCGCGAGGTCATCGAGGACTTCAAGACCCATGCCGAGGCCGACGGAATTCGTCTCACGGTCAAGGGGGCCGCAGGCCCAAAGATCGCGCTGACCGCTGGCGCATGAACGGCTGGACGACGAACGATTAGTGTGATTCGGATCGAATCTCGTCTATCGATTCGCGAAGCGCCTGGCGAAGTGGCGTGTACTTCATGCCGAGCTCGCGTGTCGCGCGGCTTCCGTCGAAAACGAGCGATCCGGCGGCGGTCGTCTTGAGGATGTCGACCGGGATGGCGGGGCGCTTTCCGGTCCAACGAGCCAAACGCTCCAGCAGTCGCGCGATGGAGATGAGCGGCGCCTCCGGGATGTTGTATTTGGGCACGGGGACGTCCGCCAAATCACCGATCAGCGTGAAGTAGTCACGTGTCGAGGCCCGTTCCGTGCCGATCAAGTAGCGGCGACCGATGCTCGTCGGGCTGAGCAAGGCACGCACAATCGCTTCGGCGGCGTCTCGTACGTGGACGTAAGTGTAGGTGGTGTCTGCTCCAACCAAGACCGGCAACCGTCGCTCGACGGCGCGACGTACCTCCATCGTCGGACGCGGGTCCCCCGCTCCGATTACCGCTGCCAGGTGAACGACAGTAAGTGGTAATCCAAGCTCAGCGTGCAGTCGCCAGCCGAATTGGTCGGCCAGGAACTTACTGCGAGCGTAGTCGGACGGATGAGGCCCGGGCTCGCTGTCCTCGTTGAACGGGATCTCGTCCGGCACGCCGAAGGCAAGTGGCGTGCTCACCTGCACCACCTTTGCGAGCTGTGCATCGAGCGCGGCTTGGAAAAGGTTTTCGGCCCCGCGCGTATTGAGCTCGTAGTACCGCTCACGACTCCGGCTCCAGAAGTCCCGATATCCTGCAAGATTGATCAGGCCCCAAGCCCCCTCAAAGAACGGAGCAAGAGACCCGGGTTCACAAACGTCACCTCGGACCAGGCTCACCCGGGGACCGAACGCCTCGAGCTCGGTCGTGTCGCTCGAAGGTCGCACGAGACACCGGAGAACGAGGTCGGGTTCATCAAGCAGTCGCGGCACCACATACCTGCCCACGAAACCAGTGGCGCCAGCGATGGCAATCGTCCGTGGGGAACTATCCATAGTCGAGTTATAGGGTCTGGCCGCATTCCTGTCGATTCTTTGTCTAGAAAATGATTGACAATACATAGACAGGGGCTAAACAGAGCACTGAGGTACCGCATGAACCAAACGTACACGAGCTCAGCGCCCACCGTTCGAACCCAAAGCGCCCACAAGCGAGTCAGTGCTTCGAAAGCCCTGTTCTTCGCCGCCGCAGGAATCTCCATTTGCCTTTCGATTTGGCTCTGGTTCTCCGGTGACCGAGAACGCGGACTCTTCGTCGGTCTCTGGGTTCCCTCGATTCTGTCTGCTGGCGGGCTGCTTCTGACCGGGGGTCGTCATGAATGATCTCGACCTCCTGGTCGCTGGCGCGATGGTTACGTTTCTCTCTGTGGCGGGCGCATATGTCGCTATGCGCCATCGAGCGAACGAATCACCGGTCGATTCCTACGAGCCGCCCGAGGTTCGGGCCCCATTGGTATCCGACGCGCGGCCCAACGCCAATACGAAGTAGCTCCGATGTCTGTCAATGAGATGCACGCCCATCAGCTGACGAATGCTCGAGACTCTTCGCGAAGCGACTGGAGCTCAATCCTCGAACTGATTCCGCCGGCTCTCAATCTCATTCCGCCTCAGAGTATGGCGCGGCAGGGCCTCGAGCTGATTTCTAACGCCGCCAACACGAGACGCTTTTCGTCGGCCCTGACCCACGTGCAGCTAGATCTCCGCGCCGCTGGCGTGCCGATCATCGTGAAAGAGCACCGAGGCGCACCGCCCCTCTTTTCGGATTCGAATCTGACACGACCGCAGCGCCGATGGCTCGGACAACTTGCCCTCGAGCTGTACTTTGTGCAGCTCTTTCGAAGCGAGTCAGCCATTCTCGACCTACGGCCGTCCCGACTCGGTGTCGATTCTGAGCGCGATGCCGTTTGGTGCCCGCGACCTCTCTACTTGCAGTGGGACCGGCAGTTTTTGCAGGCGCTGCGGGACCTCTACGCAGGCTTCTTCCTCGGCAACGACCAGCGGTTTCGACGGGGTGTCAGTGATCTGGGATTGGGGACCTCCGGCGCCCAACTCTTGCGACACTTAGGCGATGGGAACCAGAGATCCGTGCGCTTCCGCAGCGCAGATCTTAGATCGACGCTCCGAGAGATCTCCGCGACCCGCTCTGCCGAAGAGCCAGGACTTCACGGAAATTTCGTCGCTTTTGGGCTCTATGCCGCGTCCCTACACGATTTGCTCGAGTCGCTCGACCTCCGGTTCGACGTCCGCAGCGCCTTCATGCGAACCTATCGCGAAGGTTGAGCGATGACATGAAGCGTCGCCATCGTGGGCGAATATCTGGAGCGTCCGAGAACCCGACTAGCATGTATGGGAAGCGTTCAACAAAGGGTAACGCCCATGACCTCGAGCGCGCGCGAGCTCAATGGAGTCACCGGGGTTCGACCCGTCCACCTTGGTCCATCGACCCCGGACCAGGTGAAGAATCCGTTTGGGACTATCCACGTCCACCACGCCTTGATCCGGATCGTCGCCTCGTACGCGTAATTCACGGGGCGATAATCATTGCCGAGTCGCGACGCACCATACGCGTCCTCGAGACGGCGAGCCCGCCGACCTTCTACATTCCACCAAGTGATGTGCGCATCGAATTCTTGGTCGGGGGTAGGGGCGCCTCGCATTGCGAATGGAAGGGTGACGCCAGCTATTGGTCGCTCCGCACCGACGGGGCCGAGATCCCCAACATTGGGTGGAGCTATGGGCAGCCTTATTCCGAGTTCATGGCGATCCAAGGTTATTCGAGCTTCTACCCGGCCAAGGTCGAATGCTACGTCGGCGGGGAGAGAGTGCAGCCGCAACCCGGTGGTTTCTATGGTGGTTGGATCACTAGGGAGGTGCTTGGACCTTTCAAAGGTGAGCCGGGGACGGGTGGCTGGTAGTCCAGCGCGATTTGTTGGAGTTGGCGCGCGTGAAGAGTTGTCGATCCCTTGTCGCTTTGTCCAGGACAAATCCCCTGCTGAGCCCCGCTTACAGACTGGATATGGAGGTGATAGCGCTTTACTATCGGCGAATGACTTCACGAAACCACAATGCATTACTTCTTTGCTTGGCGTTCCTCGTTGGCTGCGGCGGAAGCGACAGCAGCGTCGCGCCGCCTCCCGACTTCACGAGCTTCGAATGGACTCTCATCAACGCCGATGCACCGTGGGAGCCCCGGGCCGGGCTCCACGTAGTGCCGCTCAACGGACGCTTTTACCTCATGGGCGGCCGCACCCCGCTCGAGTCGGAAACAATCGGCGCGAGTACCATCTGGGCTGACGTATGGGTCAGCGACGATGCGGGCGCCTCCTGGAAAGAGATCCTGGACACCGATGCCGCGGGGCACTGGCCCGCGCGTGCGTATTTCCAAGCGGTCACCAAGGGTGGCGACATGTACGTGCTCGGCGGCCAGGACTTCCAGGAGCCGCCCGTCCCCTCCAACTTTTACAACGACGTCTGGCGGAGCAGTAACGGCATCGATTGGGAACAGCTCACTGCCGACGCAGGCTGGGCAGCTCGTGCCGGGTCGCGAGCGGTCACGTTCAAGGGTGAGATCTACATCTTCGGTGGCTCGGTCAACGACGACCCGGAGATCGTGGGGGGGCCACCACAACGCATCTACTTCAACGACGTCTGGAAGTCGGCCGACGGGGCCACGTGGACCGAAATGACCCCCGAAGCACCTTGGGAAAGGCGCGCGGGGGCAGTTGTGGTGGTCAAGGACGATTTCATGTTTCTGCTTGGTGGCGAGGCTGGCTTCGTTGGCCCGTACTTCAACGACGTCTGGCGCTCTGCCGACGGCGAGAACTGGGAGTTGGTCACCCCTTCGGCCGGCTGGTCCCCGCGTCCGGGCCATCAGTGCGCGGTCGTATCGGACAACATCGTTTGTTTCGGAGGATTTGGGCTCACAGAGAATCCGAGCGACGTATGGGTAAGCCCGGATGGAGCGACCTGGGAGCAGGTTAGCGATTCGCCATGGAACGCAACCAGCCCGGATGAGATCAAATACGACTTCGAGGCCTTCTCGCTCGGCGGCGCCATCTACACCTTTGGCGGCGACCGCGAGACCTTCGATTTCCCCCCGGACAACTACCTCCGGGTCGATAATGACGTCTGGAAGTACGCGCCGCCGACTCCGTGAGGGCCCGGGGGTGCCGTCGGTCGGCCCATGTCCAGGGCTTCGCAGCCAACTTTCCGGCGTCTAGGTCTTGACGCTGAAAAATTAGACAATATATAGACAGATGTGGAATTCGGAGACAAACCGCGTCTGATCATCGCAGGGGCCTCTGGCTTCGTCGGCAAAGCGCTTGCTCCCCTCCTCGCGGACCGCTTTCACCTGGTCGGCCTCTCCAGGTCGGAGAGAGCCGGCGGAAATGGCTTCGCCGAACATCGAAAGTGCGATCTGTTCTCGCTGAAACAAGCCGAGCGCGCCCTCGAGGGCTGCGAGTACGCCATCTACTTGGTCCACAACATGATGCCCTCGGCGAAGCTGACTCAGGGCAACTTCGCGGATCTCGATGTTGTGTGCGCGGATAACTTCGCGCGCGCGGCGGCCCGTGCGGGGATCAAACAAATCGTCTTCCTTGGAGGCCTGTGCCCGAACGATGGCTCCCTCTCGAAGCATCTAGAGAGCCGGGCCGAGGTAGAGCGCGTTCTCGCCGGTCACGGTGTTCCGGTCACCACGTTGCGAGCCGGCTTGATCCTCGGTGGTGATGGGTCGTCCTTTCAGATCATGTCCCGTTTGGTTCAGCGGTTGCCAATCATGGTGTGTCCGCGCTGGACGAACACACGTACCCAAGCGGTAGCCCTCAGAGATGTCGTTCAGCTGATCAACTATGTGATCGGACGCGAAGAGCACTACTCGCGAGTCTACGACGTTAGTGCACCCGAAGTAGTGACCTATCGTGAGCTGATGGCGATGACCGCACGGGCACTACGAAAGAGGCGATGGTTCATCCCGTCGAGAGTTTTGTCCCCCGGGCTGTCGCGCCTATGGATATCTTTGGTGACGGGTGCGCCTCGTGCCCTGGTAGCGCCGCTGGTCCAGAGCTTGAAGCACGAGATGGTGGCCGGCCCTTCGACTCTCGCCGCCGAAGCAGGACTTCGTCCAACCTCGATGCGAGAAGCGATCGAGCTTGCGATCGCTGACGATAGCGTAACAGTCCCCCACGCATTTCGGGGTGCCAAGAGCGACGATCGCCCGCATTCGGTTCGTTCGGTTCAACGGATGCAACTGCCGGAAGGTTGGACGGCCGAACGCGCCGCGATGGACTATGTGCGTTGGCTTCCCCACTTCCTTCGCTGGATGCTTCGGGTACGACGCCAAGCCGGTGAGGGTTTCAGCTTCGACCTCATTCCACTCGGAATCACTTTGCTAACGTTGACCCATTCCGCAGCGCGTAGCTCGGCTGATCGACAACTATTCCACGTGACCGGTGGAGCTCTTGCGCCGGCGGGTTCGCACGCACGCTTCGAGATGCGGCAAGTCCTAGGAGGACGAACTCTGTTGGCCGTGGTCCACGACTACGAACCGAGATTGCCTTGGTTGCTGTACGTAGCGACACAGGCTCAATTCCACAAATGGCTCATGCATCGATTCGGGAAGCATCTACTCGACGAACCCGACATCGGGGAGGCCACCACCGCATCTCTGAAGGCTTTGCCTTCTTGAACCCCAATCAAGGAAACCAACCATGCGCTTACGCACAATCATTGCCCCATTGCTTACCCTCGCCCTTCTGGGAGCTTGTTCAAAGGACGCTACGCCACAGACCACGACGGCCGCAAAGGAAGTTGCGACGCAACAGGTCGGAGAGCCGAACATCGTGACCGTCGCCGCCACCGCCGGTGATTTCAATACTCTGGTTGCCGCACTGAAAGCAGCCGGCTTGGTCGAGACGCTCCAAGGAGAGGGTCCGTTCACCGTCTTCGCCCCGACCGACGAGGCCTTTGCAAAGCTCCCCGCCGGCACGGTCGACAGTCTGTTGCTGCCCGAGAACAAGGCAAAACTGGTCTCAATCCTCACCTATCACGTTGTGTCGGGTGAGGTCCTTGCCGCTGACGTCGTCAAGCTTTCGTCGGTGAACACCGTCGAAGGTCAGCCGCTTAGCATCTCCGTCGACGATGCGGGCGTTCGCGTCAACGACGCCAACGTGACGACAACCGATGTCATGGCTTCGAACGGCGTCATTCACGTCATCGACTCCGTCTTGATCCCTGCTTCTTAGAACAATCCGAGACGGCCTTAGCACGGGCAGGCTGTCTCCCATTCCCGGTACAGAGGGGCATCGGCTCCAAGGCGCACAAAACATGTATGTGAAACCACCAGCGCATCCATTGTCAGGCAAGCTTGCTGTAGCCTTCGCGCCGATGTTCCCCTCTGTGCCACCCTTTTTCTTGAAACGATGAGCACCAAGGTTACAGAGCGAAGCGGTCTATACCCAATGCGAGTCGTGTCGCGCCTCAGCGGGCTTACCGCCGATACGATTCGAGTTTGGGAGCGGCGCTACCAGGCCGTGAGTCCCGAGAGGACCGGTGGAAACAAGCGCCGTTACTCCGGCAGCCAGGTTCGGAGGCTAGTCCTTCTGCGTCGAGCGACCGAGCTTGGGCATTCGATCGGTCAGGTCGCAAGGCTCCAAGACGAAGACTTGCGTCGAATCATCGGCGAGACCACGCAAGAGGTGACCCGTCACAAGTCGATCTATGATGCGGTCATCGAGGACTATCTCGCGGCCGTCTTCAGGTTCGACGTTCAGGGTGCTGAAGCGATCCTGACTCGAACGGCGGCCATCGTTCCGGCCTTGAAGCTCACCTTGGAGATCCTGGTGCCTCTCATGAGGCGCGTCGGTGAAGCGTGGCACGAGCGAGGGCTCAAGATTCACCACGAGCACATCATCTCGGGTCAGCTCCGGAGTCTGCTCGGTACCCTAATGCGACACGTCGAACCGGCCGCGGGTTCGCCGCGAATCCTCGTCACGACACCGCCCGACCATCTTCACGAGTTCGGGGCGATCATCGGGGCCTTCATGGCTGCCAGCCGAGGCTTCGAGCCGATCTACCTTGGCGCGAATACGCCCTTCCAAGACATCTCAGATGCGGCCAGCGAGAGCGGATCGGCCCTCGTACTGCTGAGCATCGCCAGGGAGTGTAGCCCTCGGGAGCGAGAGAGCTTGCGTGCGGGACTCGAGTTGCTCTCGCGAAACCACGAGGTTTGGGTCGGTATCCCCGATGGCCATCAACTCATGGCGTCGAACGTCCCAGCCACGGTGTTTCACCAATACGAAGACCTCGATCGGGCGCTGGTCGGCTACAAGTCCTCTTAGCAGTCGGACTGACGAGGTGAACGTTGCGTAGCAAGCCAGAAGGCCGGGCCAAGAAGATACTCTGGATCACGCTCATCGGTTCGTTGACCGTGTTGATGGCGGGCGCGATCGCGATCGCAATGCTTGGAGGTGATGGGATGGCCTATGAAAGCCCAACGTACCGTGTGGTCGACAAGTTCGGCGAGATCGAGATCCGTGAGTACGAGCCTTACCTGGTTGCGGAAACGACTGTGGACGGCGGCCTCGAGGGCGCGGGGAATCGCGGATTTCGCATCCTCGCGAAGTACATCTTCGGGGACAACCAAGGGAAGCGAAAAATCGCGATGACCACCCCCGTGAGCCAGGAAATCGCAGAGGGAACCAAGATCTCCATGACTGCGCCAGTGACCCAAGAGAAGGCTGGGGATGAGTACAGGATTCAATTCATGATGCCGGCCGAGTATTCGCGGGAAGAGCTTCCCGAGCCCAACGATCCGCGAATCGCGATCCGCGAGATCCCTGCGCGACGCTTCGCGGCCGTGCGCTATTCCGGCACCTGGTCGAAGCGAAACTATCAGGAGCACCTCGAAAAGTTGCTCGCGACGCTCAACGCGGAGGGCTACGAACCGCTGGGGGAGCCCGTCTGGGCACGATACAATCCGCCGTTCATGCCATGGTTTCTGAGGCGCAACGAAATCCTGACTGCGTTTCGCGCGCCGGGCTAGTTACCGATACGAGCGGTCATTCCAATCCAGAATCCGAAGAACCAGTCTTGGTTCAGCGAGGGGACCGTGTTGCCCGTGGCGGGATCCGTGACGAATGGACGTACACGAAGATGTACTAGGGCATTTTCTCGTCAGCGTCAGCGTCAGCGTCAGCGTCACCGAAGGCAAACCCCTCCGGCACCCCCCGCAGGTAAAGATCCCGCTGCGGGAACGGGATCTCGATCCCTGCTTCCTTCAAGGCCTCGTTGATCGCCACGGTCACGGCGCTCGGCACCTCCAACACATCCGAAGGGTCCATGAAGATCCGGAGCTGGAAGTCGAGCGAGCTTTCGCCGAAGCCACGGAAGAGGGCGAGCGGTGCTGGGGCCTTGAAGACCTTTTCGTTTTCCGCCGCCAACCGTCTCAGGATTCCTAGGACCTGATTCGGGTCGGTTCCATAGGCCACGCCGACCGGGATCGTTACCCTTTGTCGCCGCGCGGACAGGGTCCAGTTGGTGACGCGCCCGGAGATCAAGTCGCCGTTGGGAACGATGACTTCGGCGCCGTCGAAGGTGCGAATCGTGCTCGCGCGAATTCCGATGCTGCTCACGTTGCCGAGGACGTTGTCAATCTCGACTTTGTCTCGCATTCGGATAGGCCGTTCGGTCAACAGCACGAAACCCGAAACGACGTTGTTGACGAGCCCCTGAAGACCAAAACCGATGCCTACGCCGAGCGCGCTCAGAACGATGGTGACCCTGTCGAACGCCACCCCGAGAACCGAGAGCGCGGCCACGAAACCGATCACGATGATCGCGTAGCGGGTGAAGGTCGTCAGCGCGTACGGGACTCCGTCTTGCATGTGCAGGCGAGGCAGGAGCTCTTCCTGCAGAATGAAGCTCACCAAACGGGCGATCATCCAGCTTACCCACAACACGATGAAGAAGGCGAAGAAGTCCCCGAGACTCACGCCCGTTTCAGCGAAGCCCATCCCGAGGTCTGCCGAAAGGGCCTTGCTGATGGCGCGACCAATGGGCCGCCAGGCCGACGTCATGTCAGTCACAGCCCAGGCAAACAGAACAAAGGCGAGAACCCTGATGAAGCGAGTGAAAACCTGGGCGGTGAGGTCCCGGTTGGCGCGGATCATGCGCAAACCATCCAGTCGGCCCGCATACACTCCAGTAGACACAACCGCCTCGACGATACGCGCGAGGGCCATGCAGGCGGTCGCGAGGATCGTGCCCATGATGGTTAGCATTGCGGCGTCCCCGGCGAAATAGGAGTAGCCAAGCACGGTCGCGCCCGCGCCGGTCAAGGAGATGATCAGGGCAAGCCTGGCCCAAAAGCTCGTCGCGGAGAACCACAGGCCTTGCCGGATACGCTTCGGGACGTCCACGGTTCGCAAGAATCGAATCAGCCAGGCCGCGCCTGCTCCAGCCAACAGCAGTTCGGTCAGTAACAAGGAGCGCTCGACACCGGAGTGGCCGGAGACCAGGGCGACCACGACATGGAGGGTGCCAAGTAAGCCGAGCCCGATGAGTGCGTTGCGGAAGACCGCGGGCACCATCTCCTTGTAGACGATGAACCAGACCGGGAGGGATACGACCCAGGTGAGGATGATCATGTCGACCACGCGGTCCGGGTAGACAAAGCGAATCGAGGAGATCCCGACGAGTAGCGCTGACGCCCATGGGCGCCGGACGGCCTCGATCGCTCGGTCTTCCCACGGGATTCCGGCTTCCTGCTGCCGCCCTTCGATTCTACCGACCAAGGTCTTGCGCACCCGAACGAACAGCCAACCAAGGAGAAGAACGAAGAAGAGCTCGATAAGCAAAGCGTCGCCCTCCGCCCGCAGGTGATCCTGCACGGCCGGCCAAGAGAAGCGAATCTCATAACCCTCGCGCGCCGCTTCTTCGTCGGTCGGGTCGCTGCGTCGCCATAGTGGCGGAGCCTGCCGCTTGAACACGCTGTCGGCCTGCGCACGCTGCGCGCCTCGGACGCTTTGTTCGATCAGACGGACGTGGTCGCGAACGTCCAGCGCACGCGACTGGAGCGCGAGCACTTCGGCTAACTTCTCATTGAGCTCTTTCCGGCCGCCGCGAAGCCCTTGCAGAATCGAGGCCGTGCGATCTCGAGCGGCCTTCGGGACAGCGGGCCCCCTGGCAGACCGAAGCGCTCTCCTCCAAACCTCGATGTCCTGCTCGTTTTGGGTCGACAGTTGCTCGATCTCGCTGCCGTACAGACTGAGCTTGCCGATCTGCCTGTCCGTCCGCTTGTCCAGCAGCTCGAGGCGAGCGAGCAAGGTGTTGAGCTCGGAGCTCATCATTCGGCGCGTCTCGAGTGCGGCGAACTGTTGCTCAATCCCAGCACCCTCGGCCTCGATCTCGTCGAGCGCCCGGTTCACGTCGTCCGCGACGTCGATGGCGGACAGCTCAGTTCGGATCCGAGAGAGTCGATCCTCGACGGCGTTGGCTTCAAGCGCGAAGTCCGCGCCCGTGATCTCTTTGGGCTCTTCGGGTGCTGTGACTTCGGGCTCTGGGTCCTGGGCACTGGCCGGCGGCAGCGGCGCGAGGCCGGCGCCAAACGCAAATGCCAGTGCCGCCACCCCGAGGCCGGCGCGATTAGAACTCTGAACCATCCTGTCGCCCCTTAGCACAGATGAGATGTACGCTTCAGCGTCCCCCAAAAGCTCAGGCGTCCGGTGAGATCGCTGTGCGTTGTGGAGCGTCGGCGGGCGCCTGGTGTTCCTCCGCCGGCAAAGTCGCCGTCCTGAGCTCCGGCTGCAGCCGAACTTTGTCCCAGACTTCCGGGAACGCGCCGACAGCGCCGAGCTTCTCCCGCATTCGCCGGTAGAGCCGGTGGTCGAACATCTCTTCGAACTGGCGGCGGTTCATCCAGACGTCTTGATAGAGCGGGACGAAGCCACCGACTTCGTGGGTGAACCGCTCCGTGGCGGCGACGTGCTCTTCCGCGTCCCAATCCTCGCCTCGCTTGACGGCGGGGGGGATCCCGTACGCGCCGAGGTCGACGAACATGTCCCAGTCTTTTCCGGGTTGTAGTTGACCTGGCTTGGGCTGAAGGCCCTGGTACTCGCCATGATCGTAGACGCGGATCGGATAGACCAGCAGTGGGTACACCTCGAAGCGCTCGTGGAACTCTTCGACGGCACGCTTCAGCTCGCGCATCGGGATGATGACATCCTGGACGACGTGCTTGTGCACGAGCTTCCAACGCACCCCTTCGGTCATGGTGCCTTTGAGAAGCGAGATCTTGGGCGCGCCAAGCCAGCCAAAGCCCCAGCGCCACCAGGGTTTGCTCGAAAAAGGCATGAGCTCCTCGAGCTCCCAGAAAATCGAGCGCGTGTGGCGGTGGTAGTAATCCCGCAAGGGGATCCAGTCTTCGAACTCACCACGCTCCAGCGCCGTGGCCACGTGATGAAAGAAGAATTGCTGGTACCAGCGATTGATGGGGTTGATCTTCGATCGGTCGGAAGGCGCGTCGTCGTACCAAGCACATTGAATGACACCGGTGTCTTTCGAATAGATGGTCGCTTCCAAGAACTCCGGCGCATCGTCCGCGACCGAGAGCGCATAGGTCCGCTCGCAAAGCTCATCCATGCTGTGGCAGGGGATGTACTTCATCCGGACGTACGGCTTGGCCCGCTCGATCTCGAGCTCGAGGGCCACCAGGAAGCCCAGCGTGCCGTGCGACCAGGGGAGCGCATGGAACAGCTCCGGGTCGCTCTCTTCGGTCACCCGCAAGAAAGAGCCGTCGGCTGTCACGATCTCGTAAGCGACGACGGTCTCCTGGATCAGGCCGTACCGGTGACAGGTCGTCTCCATGCCGAGGCCCATGCAAAGCCCCCCGGCCGTCAGGTCCTCCATTTCGACCATGACCTTGAGCGCGTAGCCCATGGGCACGAGGTATCGGCTGATCTGTCCCATGTTGGCGAGCGGCTCGACGCGGACGGTCATCCGCTCGGGGTCCACTTCGAGCACATCGCGCAGGTCGATCTCGATGTGGTTACAGTCCTGCTTGTACGTCGAGGTTCGGGTGGACATGGTCAGCCAGGCGGGCCTCGCGGTACACATGGGACGCTCCGACCCCGACGCATTCCAGGCGCGCACTTGTTCCTGCACGTGTCGCACCCGCTCGTCGTGCTTCTCGGGCGATGCGCCAAAACGCGCGTAAAGCACATCGCGCGTCACGCGCGCCCGCTCGAACAAGAAACTTGCCGGCAGAGCCGTCGCGGCAACCACCAGGCCTCGATTGTCCGTCATCCATTTAGCAGCATCTCTCGCGAGCTTCGTCTGCCCGAGCTTGCCTAGTATGGACATGTCGCTACCTCCATTTGGCCATCTTGCCATACGACGTTCACGGGGCCAGCGCGCCTTCCACGCGAAGGGGCCTCTAGACAGGAGGTTGACAAACCGATAACAAACGAGGCTTGCGATGCCCAAAGGCGAGTCGAAAAGGCCGAAAAGCAGGAGGGGACGAATGATTGCCGCGTTGGTGGTGCTTTTTCACGTGTTGGGCTTCACCTCGTCGATCCACGCCGTGATGAGCACCCGCACTTCACAAGGTGCGATTGCCTGGGCCGTGAGCCTCAATACGTTCCCGTATCTTGCGGTGCCGGCCTACTGGGTGTTGGGGCGAAGCAAGTTCCAGGGGTACGTCGTGGCGCGGCGCACCAAGGACGAGCAAACCGACCGGATCGAGCGGGAAGTGATTGAGTCGGTGGCTCCGTATCGAGTTCCCGAGGCGGACCGACTGGAAGCCGTGTCCGCCGCGGAAGGCTTGGCAGGCATGCCGACGCTCGGCGGGAACGCCGTAGAGCTCCTGATCGACGGCGACGCGACCTTCAAGAGTATCTTGAAGGGGATCGACGAGGCCAAGGAGTACGTCCTGGTCCAGTTCTACATCGTGCATGACGATGGCCTCGGCCGCGCACTCAAGGATCACTTGATCGCCCAAGCCAAGGAAGGCCTGCGCGTCTATTTTCTCTATGACGAGATCGGGAGCCACTCTCTGCCGAACAGCTACAAGCAGGAGCTCCGCGACGCGGGGGTGGAAGTCAACGAGTTCAATACGCGTAAGGGAAGGCGCAACCGCTTCCAGCTCAACTTCCGAAACCACCGCAAGATCGTCGTCACGGACGGGCGCGTGACCTGGATCGGCGGACACAACGTCGGTGATGAGTACCTCGGCAAGGATCCCAAGTTCGGTCACTGGCGAGACACGCACGTCCGCATCGAGGGCCCTGCAGTCCTCAAGGCACAGACCTCGTTCGTGGAAGATTGGTTCTGGGCCACAGACACGCTTCCCAAGCTCAACTGGGCCGCTCAACCCGCCCCCGATGGCAGCGATGCACGCGTGCTCATCATCCCAACCGGCCCTGCCGACGACCTCGAAACCTGCAACCTCATGTTCGTCCACGCGATCAACTCGGCCCAGAAGCGCATTTGGATCGCAAGCCCGTACTTCGTTCCCGAGCACTCGGTCATCGTGGCATTGCAGCTAGCCGGCCTCCGCGGGGTCGACGTCCGCATCCTGATCCCCGACAAACCGGACCACCTGGCGGTCTACTTGGCCGCGTACTCGTACTTCGACGAAGCCGGCCAAACAGGCGCCAAGTTTTACCGGTACCAGGACGGCTTCCTCCACGAAAAGGCCATGCTCATCGACGACGAGGTGGCCACCATCGGCACCGCCAACTTCGACAACCGCTCCTTCCGCCTCAACTTCGAAATCACAGCCGCCATCGCCGACCCCACCTTTGTCACCAAGGTCGAACACATGTTCCAAGACGACTTCGCACGCTCCCGCCTCATGCAACAAGGCGAATACGAAAAAAAGCCCTGGTACTTCCGCCTAGGCGTCCGCCTAGCCCGCCTAACCGCCCCCATCCAATAAGAAGGGGACTGTCCCCATAAACGAAGAGCCGACTCTTTCGAGTCGGCCCCCCAAATAGTCCTTACCGTTGTTGCCGTGGGATCTATGTTGAGTCGAACCCCTACAATTTACTAGTAGGTGGGAACCGGTGTCGCACGCTTTAGGCCCCCCGATGACGCTAGCCGGGTCCGCACACCACGTACGTTGAAAGCTCCCGAATCGACCTAGTCAGGGATTCACTACTCCTTCCTCACCTGCAACAACAGAGGGACCATTCATCAAAGTAGAGCCGGGGTTCCCCGGGGTCAACTCACTGTTTGACGGGGCTGGCTTTGAGCGCCGCGCGGCCCTCTTTTACGTACACGGTGAAGCGCACCTCGGCGGCATCATGGCGTTTCATGACCTGCTCGCGGGCGGCATGAAGTTTGCGTACGAACTTATCGAAGGTGAGACCGCTCACCGAAGCACCACATTCCTTCTGCGTTGCAACGAACTGGTCGAACACTTCGCGGAAGTGGGTCTCCTCGCCCTGCACCCCTGGAGCCGAAGCTTCGAGCAATGACTGCGGGACGTGCTTGACCTGCGTATTCTCTTCGGGGTCGTCGAACCCGGCGTAGTCGTCGAGAATGGCGTTCGGCCGAGTCGGTGGGTCGTCGGGCGCAAAATGCTCCTCGCTGTGCCGGATGGTCGCGGCCGCCGCGTGACGTGAAGACGGAGCGCGCGCGGGCCAAGACGATGCGCGCTTGGGCCTCGATGAAGGTGAGCGCTGCGGCCGCGCGGTCGCGGTGCCATCGGGCCGCGCCGTCGGTGTGCCCCGAGGTGGCGCCGTCGGCACGCCGTGTTCCGGCTTGACCGCGGTGCTCTTGCTGACCGGAGCCGTCTTGATCGGCGTCATGTGTGGCGAAGTCCCCGCCGGTTTCGGCTCCGGCTCGAGATCGAGAGACACCTGCTTTGCCGTTGGTGCCTCCTCGGCGAAACCGAAGTAACCCGAGTCTGCACTATCGCGGGTGGTGTTAAGGATCTGGTCGAGGTCGACCGAGGCGCGTTCCGCCAGGTCTTCTTTGAAGCCTACGCCCGCGCGCAGAGCCACGTTGAGGTTCTCCGCGATCTTACGGTAGTGACGTCGAAGCTCCCCCTCCGGCAGACTGCTCAGCTGGTTCTTAGCCAGGCTCTCGCTGGTCTTACGGAGGATCACGACGGCCTTGTCGTGTTCCAGGTAGAGCAGGAACAAACCGAGCAAGAGGAGCAGGAGTGGAATTCCAATCACGGCCAGCCAGGGCAGTGATGAGACGTCTTCCTTAAAGGTGTTCGCAAAGAGCCCCCCGAGGCCTACAGTGCTTCCCTTGCGGCCGACGATGTAGCCGACCCCAGCCTGTGCCGCCTCGCCACGAATGGGCGATGCGATGGCGCGAGCTCGTTCACCGATCTCGACCGATCCTTCGCCAGCATCCGCGCTGGCGAGCGCCTGCGAGAGACCTGCCTTGAGCTCGGCACTGCTCGGCGCAGTGGCTCCACCTGTGTGGGCCCCGATCAAGCGATCGCGAAAGAAGAACACGATCGATGAGTTCGGCAACTTGCTTCCGAGGCGCCTCGCGAGATCGTCCCCGACCGCCATTCCGTGAACCACAGCCCCTACATACCGGCCGCCATCGAAGACCGGGCGCGCAGCCATCCGGAAGACCTCACCGTTGTAGACCCACACGTCGTCGCGCATGAAGCCTCGGAGAGCGTCGCGAACGAGCGGCATCTTGTCGAGCCGATCCGAGCCCATCGCGTTCTTATCGAGCGTGGCGACGACTTCGCCCTCCGTGTCGACTGCGAAAACCATGTCTCCCTTGCCCTCTTCGAGCTTCGCGTTGAGCGAGTTGAGCTTTTGGCTCAGTCGCTTGCGTGTGGCCAACGCGGGCGTTCCAAAGTGCCCACTCGAGCTGCGCAGGGTCTGCCGAACCTCCGATTCAACTGCGATGGAGGCCAGGGCATCCAGGCGAAGCCGCGCGTCCAGCCGCATCCAGAGCTCCGCTTCGATTCGATCGCGGCGTAGTTGCTCTTCGAGCTGAAACTCGGCTTCCCGACTGGCGGCCGACTTGTTCAAGAAGGCGCCTGCAAGCGCACCCCCGACGGCCAAAGCTAGGATCAAGTACCAAAGGCGAGTCAACATCGGCTACTTCCCCCGACTCTTGCTCATGGTGAGCGGATCGACCTTCAGGGTCTTCCCTGCAGGTACGGTGACACGGCGCATCGCCACTTGCTCCGACCCGCGAAGTATCCTTAGCGAGTACGGACCGGGCGGAACCTTATCGAAGCGGAACTTGCCGCTCGCTGTAACCGTCGCGCAGGCGACGAGCTCGCGCATCGAGTGCAGGTGACCATCGACGTGCCCGTAGATGCGATCACCGAGCTGCCATGGCCCCCCAGCCGGAACGGGAATCGCGCGCGCCTTGCCCGGACCGGACTCGAGCGGCGTGAACCCAGGCAGCCCGTCGACGGATAGCTCGTGTGTGAAGGCGTCCCGGTTCTCGATGCGAACCGTCGTGCCCGAACGTGCGGCGATCGTCGAAGGATCGAGACCTCCTCCGTGGAAGCCGAACTCGCAACCGATCGGTGGACCGGTGAACTTGCCGGTCAGGACGGCAAGTACGTCGCGGTGATCGTCCTTGTCGCGCTGCTCGGGAAGCGCGCCGTTCCAGACCTTCCAGTAGTAGTCCTGTTGATTGGAGTCGGAGCTCGCCGGCTTGCCTGTGTTGCCCTGAACCGATCCTTCGACCGACTCGGCGGACGCCCCCCCGAAGGCGACGAGCAAAGCAGCGGCACATCCGGCCCCCAGCATGATCCAATTACTAAATCTCAGCATCGTTATTTCTGTATTATTACAGCCTTACTGAGAGAAAGGTAACAAAATTCCCGTCTTCGGTGCAAAGCTGTCCGCAAGAGGCCCCGGGGATGGAGTTCGAGGGAAGGTTCTCCGCGGGAAACTAGGGAG
>JBGUEF010000032.1:0-17915 GCA_041821485.1 Deltaproteobacteria bacterium | reverse complement strand
CGATGGGCGCGCCGACTCGAGAAGGTCGTGAAGGTGGTGGCGATCGTTCTCCTCGCGCTGATCGTCGTCGGCTCGATCGCGCGTCAGTCCGAGAACGTAGCCGAGTTTGCCAAGCAGGCCGGCGCCCCGGTCTTGGTGCTCAATCTCGTCGCGATGTGGATAGGCTACGGGATGGCGGCGGGGGGGCGGCTTCCGCGACCGCAGCGGCGCACCATCACCCTCGAAGTTGGCATTCAGAACGGCGCGCTCGCATTTGCCCTTGCTGCCGGCCTGCTCGAAAGCGTGGCAGTAGCGATTCCCGCGATCCTCTACAGCATCCTCGTGTACTTCACGGGCGCCGTGGTCATCGCCGACGGTCGCTTGAGGCCCTGACTGTGCCTTTGCGGGAGACGCCTCTGTGCTAGAGTCCACCCGATGAAATTCAGCGCTTCGATCGCCATGGCGCCGCCCGAGCACTACATCCCAGTCGCTCAGGAGGCGGAGAAACTCGGCTATCATGCCATCGTGCTGCCCGACTCGATCTTCTTTTCGGAGGAGGTCAGCAAACCGTACCCGTACACCAAAGATGGCAGTCGCATGTGGGACGGAGAGACGCCGTGGATCGAGCCGATCGTGGGCGCGACTGCCATGGCGGCCGCAACCGAAACGATCTTCTTGTACACGAGTGTCGTGAAGTTGCCGGTGCGCCATCCGGTGTTGGTCGCGAAGCAGGTGGCCTCGCTGGCGGCGCTTTCGAACAACCGCTTCGGGTTCGGCTGTGGGCTTGGATGGCTCCCCGAAGAGTTCAAGTGGTGCGGCACCGAGTTTGAGACGCGCGGCAAGCGCATGAACGAGTGCCTCGAGATCCTGCGTCTCATTTGGGGCGGAGGGATGGTCGAGTACCACGGCGAGCACTACGACTTCGGCAAGATTCAAATGAGCCCCGCGCCAAGCAAGCCGATTCCGATCTACATCGGCGGCCACACTCAGCCCGGCCTCCGGCGCGCCGCGAAGTACGGCGACGGCTGGTCCTCGGCAATGCTTCCGTCGAAGAAGCTTCTCGACTTGATTGGCCAAATCGAGGCATTTCGCAAGGAGTACGGGCGCGATCACCTGCCTATGGAGTACCAGGCGGTGGTCACCGATGTCTGGGACGCTGACGGCTATAAGCGCCTCGAAGATGCGGGCGTCACCGACATCATCACCGTTCCGTGGCTCATGTACGGGACCCCCATGGTGGGGGGCACCTTGCAAGGCCGCATCGACGGCTTGAATCGGTTCGCAGACACCGTTATCGCCAAGATGCAATGAGCTCCGCGTCGCCGATTTTGGAGCAAGCCAGCGTCGAGCCAGTAGCCGACGAGGACGCCTACAAGCTGAGCGAGCTCGACACGGCTGGCCTTTGCGCCGCAGCGCGCGTACGCCGAGATCGCGCGTGGGGCCAGACGCTCACCTTTTCTCCGAAGGTGTTCCTGCCGATCACGAACCTGTGTCGCAACCGGTGCGACTATTGTTCGTTCCGACGCTCCCCGGGCGATCCGGGCGAGTGGACGATGAGCCCAGAGGAGATTCGCTCCTGGCTCCATCGCGCACGCGAGCAAGGTTGCATCGAGGCGTTGTTCTGTTTGGGCGACACGCCGGAGACGGGTTTTCGCGAGTACCGCGCACTGCTGCGTTCGTGGGGACACGAGCGGACGGTGGATTATCTCCGGTGGGCGGCCGAAGAAGCGCTGGCAGCTGGCCTTCTGCCACACACCAATGCCGGCATCCTTTCGCGCGAAGACATGGTCGCGTTGCGCCCCGTCAACGTCAGCCTCGGCTTGATGCTCGAGAACGTGAGCGACCGGCTCTGCGAAAAGGGTATGCCGCATCATCGCGCACCCGATAAGCGGCCGGCCAAGCGCATTCAAATGACCCGCGAGGCCGGCGAGCTGCAGATCCCGTTCACCTCGGGGCTATTGATCGGCATTGGGGAGACGCTCGAAGAGCGGGTAGACACGATCCTCACGATTCGGCGCCTGCAGCGGCAGTACGGTCACATCGGGGAAGTCATCGTTCAGAACTTCCGCTCCCATCCGGACACGCCGATGGGCTTCGCAACCGAGCCGACGCCCGACGAGCTCGCGGCAACCATCGCACTGGCCCGGCTCATCCTAGACGACGGCGTGAGCGTCCAGGCGCCTCCGAACCTCAATCCCGCGTCGACCGCCACTCTCATCCGGGCTGGTATCAACGATTTCGGGGGTATTTCTCCGGTTAGCCCCGACTACATCAACCCGCAGCATCCCTGGCCGTTCCTCGCGCGCCTTCGGGAAGCCTGCGAGGCCGAAGGCTTTCGACTCGAACCGCGACTCCCGGTATATCCCTCTCATCTCGATGCGCCGGGTTTCGTCGACGCATCTTTGCGCCCCCGGATCGACCAGCTTCAGATGGAGCTCGCCACGCCATGAGGACTGTTCTCGAAACCTGTCTCCAGGGAGTATCGCCCGACATCCGTGCGATATTGGAGCGAAGTCTCGACGGCCGAGAGCTGAGCATCGACGATGGCATCGCATTGAACGAGGCGCGGGGGACGGACCTTCACGCCTTGTGTCTCGTCGCCGACGAGCTACGCCGCCAGCAGGTGGGAGACAGGGTCACCTACGTCGTCAACCGCAACATCAACTTCACGAACGTCTGCATCAAGAACTGTAAGTTCTGCGCATTCGCTCGAACCGTGCGGTCTGAGCAGGGCTATTTCCTTCCCCCCGAAGAGGTCGCGCGCCGCGTGAGGCAGGCGTGGGAGATGGGCGCCACAGAGGTATGCCTGCAAGCGGGCCTCTCTCCGAATATCGACGGAGACAGCTACATCGACCTATGCCGTCTCGTGAAGGAAACCGCGCCCGAAATTCACATTCACGCTTTTTCGCCAGAAGAGGTGAAGTTCGGTGCTTCCCTGAAGCGTGTTTCGTACCGTGAGTACTTGGCCGAGCTCAAAGACGCGGGCTTGGGGACGCTTCCCGGCACCTCAGCCGAGATTCTCGACGACCGTCTGCGAAAAACCATTTCGCCCACCAGAATTACCAGCAGCGAATGGTTGGACGTGGTGACATCTGCCCACCGGCTCGGGATTCAGACGACGTCGACCATGATGTTTGGGCACGTCGAATCGGTGGAGGACCGCATGCGGCACATGGATCTGCTTCGACGGGTCCAGCGAGAGACGGGCGGTTTCACCGAGTTCGTTCCTCTCTCGTTCGTCCACGAGGAGGCGCCCCTGTTTGCCACGAGCGAAGTGCCAGGCGTGCGCCCGGGGCCGACCGGTGACGATGTGTTGCGCCTGTACGCGACCGCTCGCCTCATGCTGGGCCGGGACATTGCCAACCTTCAAGCGTCCTGGGTGAAGGAAGGCCTCCGGACCTCGCAGTTGTTGCTGAGCTGCGGCGTCAACGACCTCGGCGGGACCTTGATGAACGAGAGCATCTCGACTGCGGCGGGCGCGCGCCATGGGCAGCTCATGACTCCGGCGACCTTGCGCCGGGTCATCCGGGATGCGGGTAGAGTTCCCGTAGAGCGCAACACCACCTACGGCGTGATTCGCGAGTTTGGGGATGCATCGGATCAGGATCCGACCGAGCCGCTCGACACGGTTGAGAATCCAGATGAGGCGTTTGGTTCCTACGACGCGCTGACTCGCGACCCGCGGTTCCACTACGAGCCACGCGGCCTGCGCGTGGTGAGCTAGCCATGAGCAAGCTCGCGGAGCGATACGGACCTTGGGCCGTCGTCACCGGAGCTTCCGCGGGGATCGGGGCGGAGTTTGCGCTGCGAATCGCAGAGCTGGGCATCAACGTCGTTTTGATCGCCCGGCGTCGCAATCGTCTCGAAGAGCTCGCTTCGACGATTGAGGACATGTATCGGGTTCAGGCGCGCGTGGCGCCAGTAGATCTCGCCTCACGAGACGTGGTCCAGGTCCTGCAGCCGGTGCTTGCCGACATCGACGTGGGGCTCCTCGTCAACTGTGCGGGCTACGGGTCGAGCGGCCCTTTCCTCGACATGGACCCGAGCGTCCAAGAGGCGATGATCAACGTCAACTGCCGGGCATCCATTCTCCTCACCCACGAGATCGTGCAGGGCATGCGGGAGCGGGGCAGGGGCGGCGTCATCTTCGTGTCATCAATCAATGGGTTCTGCGCCTCCCGCGGGATGGCCAACTACAACGCGACCAAGGCCTACGACCTTCTCTTCGCGGAGGGCCTTGCCGGGGAGCTCAGGCCTTATGGCGTCGACGTGCAGGCGCTCTGTCCAGGGGCCACCCTCACCGAATTTCAGCGAGTGGCAGGCCTCGACGCGCGCAACTTCGGCCCGCTCGCGCGTCTGATGTTCGCAACCCCCGCGTCGGTTGTCCGGACGAGCTTGAGAGCTCTCGGTGGCCGCGTGACGGTCATTCCAGGGATCCTCAACAAGTTGGCGGTCTTGATGATGAGGCTCATGCCACGGCGTGTGTCCACCTGGCTCTTCGGCTCGATGGTGAACCGGTTCGCCGCGGGTGACTAGCGTCGGCGCAGGCGCTCGAGGTCGTGAGGACGGTCGACGTCGAAGGCGATTCCGCTGCTGAGTTGAACCCTGACTGTCAGTCCAAGCTCGCGCGCGCGTCTGTGGTGACGGTGAAGGCTGTCTTCGTGGCCGAGGCAGCTCGGGAGAATCGTTGCGGGCTTTGCCGCAATCACGTTGGTGCCTTGCTGTAGCAGATCCGGGACGAGCACGACGTCGCTTTCTTCGAGCTGACGCGCGACGCTGGTGATGTCCTGGACGGTCAAGTCGGGGAGGTCGCTCATGCAGATCATCACACTCGTTGCGCCGCGACGCTCCAGGTCTTGAAGCGCGCCGTCGACGACATCCGCCAGGCCTTGGCTCCCGTCTGCGTCAGACAGAGAGAGCACTCCGAGGCGAGCGGCATGCTCGCGCGCCTCGGGCGAGTCGCTGACGACCGCGATCTCGTCGATTGCAGGTGACGCTCGGAGCACACGCACCACGTGCTCGAAGAGATCGCGAGCCAGCTGCGCGCGCTCGAGCGGAGCCAGCACTTCGGAGAGCCGGGATTTTCCTCGGTCGAACCCCTTGATTGGAATCAATGCCCAGCGACTCATCTCAAGCTCCGTGCAAACTCGATCAATCTGCGAGCAAAGACTACCCGATCTTCTTTTGATTGGATCAGGATGTTGGTTTCTAGAAGTGGATAGGGCGCGTCGAAGGCGTCGCCTGTATGCACCGCATATCCGTCGATGAGACCGTCGTAATGGGTTGCGACCGCCTCGGCCGATGCATCGCGGCCCACGATTTCGGGGATCATCGTGGCAAGTGGGCCCTTCACGGCCGCTCCGCTGATGATTGGGCTCACAGCGATTGCCTTTACGTTTCGAACCGCATCGGAGACGCCGGCTAACGTGAGGATCGGGTCGATGGACACGTACGGGTTCGACGGGCAAATCACGACCAGGTCGGCTGCGGTTAGCGCGGCGAGGACCTCATGCGTGGTCTGATCGGTTCCTTGGTGACGAACTTCGCGCACCGCTGGCGCCGCTCGTGCTTTGACGAGCCACTCTTGGAACACGAGCTCTTTGCCAGCCTGGGTCACGATGCTCGTGGGGCGAGGCGCATCCGTCATCGGTAGGATTGGGCGTTCGACGCCGAGGGTCTTGCAAAGCTCTGCGGTGACGCGGGTGAGGGAAACGCCGCGAGCGAGCGCGCCCGATCGCGAAAGGTGCGTGACCAAGTCTCGGTCGCCGAGCTGAAACCACTCGTCGACTCCGCGGCGTTTGGCCTCCTCCAGCACGTGGAACGTGTCGCCGGCGATGCCCCAGCCGCGATCCTCCGGTGACAGCCCCGCGAGCGTGTACATCACGGTGTCGAGGTCAGGGCTGATGTGGAGTCCCCAATGTTGGAAGTCATCGCCGGTGTTCACGACTACGGTGAGCGAACCGGGCGGAAGGGTGCGGTCCAGCCCGTCGACGAGCCGTGCGCCCCCCACGCCTCCCGCCAGCGCTACGACCGAGAGAGCACTCTGGGAAGGCGCCGTCATGCGTACAGGTCATTTTCGGGATCGCGATGCAACGCCTCGGACGCGTCGCCGGACGTTTGAAAGCGAAGCCCACGAACCAGAGTCAATGGACGCCCTTCGTCGGCCTGGCCCGCCACGAGATCCGCAGCCGCGGCGATCGAATCGGCAACCGCGGACTCGGTGGCCTCGAGCACGCGGCCGTGGCGATCGACGGCGCCGCGACGATCCCAGACTGGAGGCACGCCCGATACACCGACAGCGAAGCCCACCGTGCCTCGTCGAAAAGGCCGGCCCCAGGAATCCGTGATGAGGACGCCGAGGCTCGCGGAGAACCGTGCCTCGAGCTTGGTTCGAAGTGCCGCCGCGGTCGCGTCTGGGTCACGCGGCAGGGTGAGGACCCACGGGCCCGTGCCCTCGGGTGCGCCGGAGGGTGCGGCGTTGCTCGCGTCGATTCCTGCGTTGGCGGACACGAACCCCAGTCGATGGCGCACGATGAGCGCGCCGGTCGTCTTGCGCGAAATCCCCGTGCTCTCACGAAGAATGAGCTCTACCAGACGTGGGTCCTTGTCGACCTCAGTGCCGAGTTCCTCAGCTTTGGCGCTAGGGACGATGGCTCCCAAGTCGATGAAGCAGCCTTCCGCGCGCGAGACGATCTTGCTTGCGATCACGACCACGTCTCCGTCGGTGAGCTCGATCTCGGTGCGCGCGAGAGCCGAGACGATGACCTCGAATAGGTCGTCGCCTGGTTCGATCGTCGGCAGCCCGGTCAGGGCGCGAACCAGGAGCTCCGAGCCGACACGAAGGTCGCCCGAAGCTGGCTCGCCGTGGCTCATTCCGACTCCGGGATGCCCGTAATTCGGATGCCGGAGCCGACGCTCTTGTAGCGGCGGTTGATGTGCAACAAGACCGGCGTGAGCGACTCGAGGGCGATGGCGTTCTTGAGGACCCCCGCGTCGATGCCACGAAGCCCCAAGTCCGAGATGAGCGCGATGACCGAAGCGCGCGCCTCCTTGTCGTCGCCGCATACCAGCACGTCACAGTCGAACGTGTGACCCGGGTCGCTCAAGTGCTCGGAGCTAATGTGGTGCAAGGCCGCCACGAGCCGAGTGCTCTCGTTGAGGAGCGCACGCGCCTCTAGCGCCGCTGCTTGCCCCTCGGGCAGGTTAACGGACCGGACCTTGGGCGGCTGAATCGGTACCGTGATGTCCACGATGACCTTGTCGCCCACCGCGTCTTTGATCGATTGGAGCGTCGGGCGGTGCGCGCTGTACGGCACCGTCACGATGATCAGCTCTGCGTGATTGCAGGCGGCCACGTTGTCGCCGCCCTGCAGGGCGACTCCGAACTCCTCCGAGAACTCCGCTGCCTTGGCGACGCCCTTCTCCTCTTGGCGAGATCCAATGAACACGTCGTGTCCTGCCTTGGCCCAGCGAACACCTAAACCGCGTCCCTCGCGACCGGTGCCACCTACGATCCCAATCTTCATCGCCGCCTCACGAGTTGAGCTCGGCTACGAACCGGAGCGTGTCCATGTCCTGCGAACCGACCATCAAGGTTCCGACCGGCGAGTCTTTCCAGCGTTGGAATCGATCGCGAATCCGGTCTTTGGAGCCGACGAGGTACAGCGCATCGACCATCTCGTCAGGAACCGCCGCAATGGCTTCGTTGCGTTTGCCGTTGAGGAATAGCGTCTGAACCTTCTCGCAGGCCTCTTCGAAGCCCACTCGACTCAAATAGTCCTTATAGAAGTTCTTATTCTTCGAGCCCATGCCCCCGATGTAGAGCGCGAGCTGCATCTTGCAAGGCGTCATCGCGTACTGCGGGTCTCCGATGACGACCACGACGGTTGGGGCGATGTCGAAGTTTTCGATCCCCTTGCCGTTGCCAGCCTTCTCGAAGCCCTGATTGAAGTTCTCCATCAGCACGTCGGAACGGTCCGGGTGCATGCAAGTGAGCAAGCAGCCGTCGGCAATTTCGGCGGACATCACCTGAGACTTTGGCGCCATGGAGCCCGTGTAGACCGGAATGTCGGGGCGACCGTGCACCATGCTCTTGAGTGGCTTGCCCTGACCCGACGAACCTTCGCCGCGATACGGGATTTGGTACCTTACGCCGTCGAATTCGAGAGGGGCTTCGCGGGCGAATATCTGCTTCACGATGGTGACGTATTCGCGAAGCCAGGTGAGCGTCTTGTTGAAGGGCACGCCGTGCCAACCTTCGACGACCTGCGGCCCCGAGGTCCCGAGCCCCATGATGAACCGCCCGTTCGAGAGCGTGTCCATCGTAATGGCCGTCATCGCCGCATTCGCGGGCGAGCGCCCCGGTAGCTGCATGATGGCAGTGCCGAGCTTGATCGTGGAGGTCTGCGAACCAACCCAAGCAAGCGGCGTAACCGCATCATTCCCCCAGGACTCCGCGGTCCAGATTGAGTCGTACCCAAGCCGCTCGACCTCGCCGATCTTCTCCATGTTCACGAGGTCCTGGACCGTCGTGTTCAACTGAGGACCGGCATACCCAAGCGTCAAACCAAGCTTCATCACCAGCTCCTAAACCCCACAAAAAGAGAAACGGGGTCAGACCCCTCTTCTGAAGGTGGGGGACCCTAACAGGAAGGAGAATGTGTTTCAATTTGATGCGGGGGGTGCTGCAGGTCAGCCTGCGCGGATGCGGGTGTTGGTGACTGGGGCGTTTGGGCGGCTTGGGCAAGAGGCGGTCGAACGCCTTGTCGAGGAGGGGCATTCGGTCATCGCTTTCGATGTGCCAAGTCGCCGAAACCAGAAGCAGGCGCGGAGGTTCGAGGGCCAGGTGGAGACTGTGTGGGGGGATATTCGGTTGCCGGAGGATATCGGCCCCTGCGTCGAGCAATGCGACGCGATCATTCACAACGCAGGCGTCCTCGCTCCCGCTTCCGAGAATGACCCAGAGTTGGCGTACGCCGTCAACGTGGGCGGCACGAAGAACATCCTGGATGCGATGAAGCGAAGGGAGAAGCCTCCGGTGCTCGTCTTCGCGTCATCTCTTTCGGTTTGTGGGCCGCGTACGCCGGGTGGCCCGCCATTGACTGGTGCTGACCCTGCCATCGGAACCGATAACTACACATCAAACAAGGCTGAGTGTGAGCGCTTACTTCACGAGTCCGGCTTGCCCTACGTGATTTTTCGAATCGGCGTTTCCGTCGGTGAGAAAGCTGCGGCCGGTGATCTTTCGCCAGATGTCTTCCGCGTGCTCTTCGGCATCGATCCAGACACCCGAATGGAATGGGTTCACCCAGCGGACGTCGCTTTTGCGCAGGTGCGAGCGATCGAGACGCCCGGCGCCTTGGGCAAGATCCTGATGATCGGCGGCGGACAAGACTGCCGTCTAACCTTCGGCGAGTTCTACGGCTCGATGTTCGACGCAACCGGGGTGGGGCGCTTCCCGCGCGAGGCCTACGGCGCCGGCGAGTACTACTGCGATTGGCTCGACACCGACGAGAGCCAGGCGCTCCTGGTCTATCAGCGTACCAGTTTCGATGCGTTCATCGTGCGGCTGCGCAAAGCGTCGCGCTTCACGCGGCTGCTAGTACGCATCTTCGCGCCCATCATTCGATGGTTCATGTTGCGGTATTCCGACGCCTGGCAGGCGCGGAAGCGTCACGCCTAGCTTCGAGTGCGTCAGGCGCGCTGGCTCGACACGGAAAGCACCTCGCCTGTCATGTACGAGCTGTAGTCGCTCGCCAGGAACAGCATGACGTTCGAGATCTCCCAGGGCTCGGCGCCGCGGCCGAATGCCTCGCGCTTCTTGAGGTCTTCGAGCAGGCCGGGCGGGGTGACCTTCTCGAGGAAGGGGTGCATGGCGAGAGAGGGCGCGACGCAGTTGATGCGGACGTTGCCCTCTGCCGCTTCGATCGCCGCGCATCGAGTCAACGCCATCACGCCCGCCTTGGCAGCGGCGTAGTGCGACTGTCCCTCTTGGGCGCGCCATCCGAGCACGGACGCGTTGTTCACGATCGCGCCACCACCGCGGGGAACCATGTGCTTCATGGCCGCGCGTGTGCAGCGGAAGCATCCGTTGAGCGTGACGTCGAGCACGAGGTTCCACTGGTCGTCGGTCATGTCGACGATCTTGGCGTAGCCGCCGAGCCCGGCGTTGTTCATCAGGACGTCCACGTGTCCCATCTTTGCGATGGCGAATTCGAACATCGCCTGCACTTCGTCTTCCTTCGTGACGTTGCACATGACGGTTTCCGGACGCATCCCGGTTTCGGCCTCGATTTTGTCGGCCGCTTCTCCGAGACGACGCTCGTGGATGTCGCTGATCACCAGACCCGAGGCGCCTTCTTCGGCGCAGCGGAGCGCGGTTGCGAATCCAATGCCCGTGCCCGCAGCTGCGGTCACGAGGACGGTCTTGCCCTCGAGCAGCTTGTGCCCGCTGACGTACGTGGGTTGCTTGGTCATCGTGGCTCCTTCGGCAGCCCGAGCCCTCGTTCGCCGATGATGTTTCGTTGAATTTGGTTCGAGCCGGCGTAAATCGTGTCGGCTCGCGCGAAGAGATACCATTTCTGCATGGCGGTGAGCTCATACGGCGTGCCCTCGATGAGCTCCGCCTCGGGGCCAAGTAAGTCCATGGCCAGCTTGCCGAGGTCACGATGCCAGTTCGACCAGTAGAGCTTGCTGATCAGCGCCTCGCGATTCAGGTCCGCGCCTTCGTGTTCCAACATGCGAAGGGCATTGACGCGCATGATCTTGAGACCAATCCCCGCGTCTGCGATGCGCTGCCGGAAGATGGGGTCATTCGCGGCGCCCGTGCGCTTGGCTACGGCGACGACCTGCTCGAACTCTTTTTTGAACAGATACTGCTGCCCGAGCGTAGATGCGCCACGCTCGAACGCAAGCGTGCCCATTGCGACCTTCCAGCCTTTGTTGATACCGCCGACCACGTGGTCTTTGTGGGCCTTGGCACCGTCGAAGAAGACCTCCGCGAACTCTGCGCTCCCGCCCATCTGCTTGATCGGCCGCACTTCGATGCCGTCCTGCTGCATGGGAACCAGGATGTAGCTGATGCCACGATGCTTCGGCGCTTCGGAGTCGGTGCGGCACAATACGAAGCACCAATTCGAGTACTGCGCACCAGAGGTCCAGATCTTCTGCCCCTCGATGATCCATTCGTCACCTACGAGCGTGGCCTTGGTTTGGACATTGGCGAGGTCGGAGCCGGCGCCCGGCTCCGAGTAGCCCTGACACCAGATTTCGTCGCAGGACACGATGGGCGGCAAGAAGCGTTGCTGTTGTTCGGGTGTTCCGAAGTGAATCAAGGTGGGCCCGAGGAGCGTCTCGCCGATGTGCCCGACGTTGCCCGGACCGTTCGCCCGAACGTATTCCTCGTTGAAGACCGCTTCCTCTTTGATGGTGCAGCCGCGTCCGCCGAGCTCTTCCGGCCAGCCGATGCAGTTCCACCCAGCGGCGCCCATGGCCTTGCCCCATGCGATTCGCTCTTCAATATAGGTGTCTTGGTCGCCGGAGGCGCCTCGGCCTTGAAGATCCTTGAACGGGCCGTTGAGTTGCTCCTGCAACCAGGCACGAGCTTCTTGGCGGAACGCCTCTTCTTCCTTCGTTAGTTGTAGCTCCATCACAAACCCATGCGCTTCGCGACTCGCTCGCGATGAAAGGAAGGAGCGCCGAAGAGAACTTCGGCAGCCTTGGCTCGCTTGAAATACATGTGAGCTGCGTGCTCCCAGGTGAAGCCTATTCCGCCGTGAATCTGGATGTTCTCGGCGGCGCAGTGAAAGAAGGCGTCCGAGCAGAATGCTTTGGCACTGGAGGCCGCCTCTTCGAGGTCGCGTTCGCCCTGCCCGGCAAGTGCGCTTGCGTAGAAGGCAGCGGAGCGTGCCGACTCGATCATCATCAGCATGTCGGCGCACTTGTGCTTAATCGCTTGGAACGACCCGATCGGTCTGCCGAACTGCTTGCGCACTTTCGCGTACTCGACCGACATGTCGAGGCACATTTCGGCGGCGCCCACTTGCTCGGCCGCGAGCGCAATCCTCGCGAGGTCCAACGTCCGCTCGCAGAGCGCCCAGCCTCGTCCCTCTTCGCCGACAAGAGCATCGGGAGGAACGACCACGTCGTTCAGCTCGACCGACGCTAACCGGCGCGTCTGATCCATCGTCGGGAGCCATGCCCGCTTCACGCCGTCCGCGTCGCCTGGCACCAAGAACAGGCTCACACCCTCGGCGCCCTCGCTGTTTTCCGTGCGCGCGGCGACGATGAGGAGATCGGCCGTGTGTCCATCGAGGACGTAGCTCTTCGTGCCACGCAGGATGTACCCGGCTGCGCTTCGGGAGTAGGTCGCCTCGATACCCTTGGCGCCCATCTGACCGTTCTTCTCGGCGTAGGCCAAGGTTGCCGTGGTCTCGCCGGCGGCGATGCCCGGCAAGTGGCGCTCCTTCTGAACGCCATTGCCACCGAGTAGGAGCGCGTTAGCGCCCAAGCAGATCGTCGAGAAGAACGGCGAGCACAGCAGCGCGCGGCCCATCTCCTCCATCAGGGGATGCAGGTCGAGATAGCTCATGCCGAGGCCGCCGTACTCCTCAGGGATGGTGAGCGCGGTCCACGCGAGCTCCTCGGACAGCTGCTGCCACGTGGCAGAGTCATATCCTTGTTCGGTCTCCATCGCGGCCCGAACGCGTTCCTCCGATGACGCAACCTCCAAGAACCGGCGCGCGGCCCTCCTGAGCTCGTCCTGCTCTTGTGAGAACGCAAACTCCATTCGTTCACTCTCCTCGGTTGACGGTGGCAGCAGATAGAAACGCCGGTGTCTCCCCGCCGCCATGAAGCAATAGGTTGGCCCCGCTCACGTAGGAGGCGAGCGGCGAAGCGAAGAACAGGCACGCCCCTGCGATGTCCTCGGGCGTACCGAGGCGTTTGAGGGGGACGGTTTCCGCGACCCGCGCGATGCCCTCATCGTCCCCGTAGTGAAGGTGGGCCTGTTCAGTCAGGATCATGCTGGCCGAGATCGCGTTCACGCGGACCTTTGGGCCCCACTCGATGGCCAAGGTTCCGCTGAGGTTGATCAGCCCTGCCTTGGCGGCGCCGTAGGCCGCGGTGCCGGGGGAAGGGCGCACGCCGGACACGCTGGCGATATTGATGATCGAGCCGCCCGTGTCCTGGCCCTGCATCACTCGGTTCGCTTGCTGCGCACAATGAAGCGCGGCGGTGAGATTCAACTGAACGATTTTCTCCGAAAAGCGCGGTGACACCGTGGCCGCTTCGGCAAAGGGCGCGCCGCCCGCGTTGTTCACCAGCACATCGAGACGCCCCAGGCGCTCGATCACCTCGTCGACCATCTTCTCGACTTGCTCGGCATCGCGCACGTCGGCACCGACGAAGATCGCGCTTTTGCCGCCCGCGCTTGGGAACTCATCGGGCGCTTTACGGCCGCACACCGCGACGTCTGCGCCGGAGGCTAAGAACGCCTCGGCAATGCCTCGGCCGATTCCACGGCTTCCACCCGTGATCAGGGCCACCCGGCCAGTGAAGTCGAGAGGGCTACTCATGTCCCGTACACCTTGACCAGCGGCTTCGCTTTGGAAAGCAGATCCTTCACCGCCGGGCCGACCTCGGCCGCATCCCAGCGCTTGCCGATGTCGACAGTCTGCTCGCGACGGTAACCGTCGAACGCGGTGATCGTGCCACCAAAGATCTCCCACACGCGCCCCGTCACCTCGCGCGATTGTGAGCTGGCAAGCCAGGCGATGAATGGCGAGACATTGGCCGGATCGTTCTCGTCGAAGCCCTGGTCCGGTGCCTTCATCGCGTCGGCAAAGGCCCCCTCGGTCATTCGCGTGCGAGCGATGGGGCAAATCGCGTTCGCAGTGATGCCGTAGCGGCCAAGCTCGGCAGCCTGCACCAAGGTTAGCGTAGCAATGCCGGCTTTCGCCGCAGAGTAGCTGGACTGACCGACACTTCCGAGCACGCCGGCTCCGGAGGTCGTGTTGATGATGCGGGCATCGACCTCTTCCCCGGCCTTGACCTGTCCGCGCCAGTACGCTGCCGCGTGCCGGGACACACAGAAGTGTCCCTTGAGATGCACGCGAATGATCGCGTCCCATTCCTCTTCGCTGCAGCTCACGAACATGCGGTCACGGACGAAGCCCGCGTTGTTGACGACGGCATCGAGCCGCCCGAACTCGTCGATCGCCTGTCGCACGAGCGCTTCGGTCTGCTCCCAGTCCGCCACGTCTGCGCCGTTGGGCACCGCCTCGCCGCCCATGTCGCGAATCGCTTGAACGACTTCGTCAGCAGGGCCCTGGCCGCCGCCTTCGCCGCTGTTGCTCACGCCGAGGTCATTGACGACGACTTTCGCGCCCTGCCGCGCAAGCTCGAGCGCATGCTCACGGCCGATGCCGCGTCCCGCGCCCGTTACGATCACTACCCGTCCTTCACAAATACCAGTCATTCTCAAACCTCTGCGTCGGCGAACTAGGCCATCGATTTTCCCGGGCACTTCCTCAACAAAATCTGCGGGTTAATTGCAGTCACGGGACGCTCCCTAATCGCGGGCTCCTAGACTGAAACATGTTTCACTTTTTGCAAGCAGAGACCGTCTTTCCCAACGAAAAGACCCCGTGCCCCGATTGTCTCGCTCGTGAGCACGTGCGTCGCGAGCCGTTCTCCGATCGTATAGTCGATCAATGCCAGGTAACACCGCGTTGGTAGAGCACCGCCAAGTCCATTGTGAGGGCGATCGACCAGTGGAGGAGGGCGCCTAGGAAGAAGGAGCGGTGGCGGAGGGCCAAGTAGCCTAGGACGAAGCCGGCGATGATTGAGCCGTTCACTTCGAGGATGGGTTTCGCGTAGTGGCCGATGCTGTACATCATGACCATCCACGGCAAGGCAGCGACGTCCAAGTCGCGCCCCAGGCCAAAGGTCATGTAGCCGCGCCAGAGGCTCTCGCCGGAGAGGAACATCATGAAGTAGGCGGCGTGGTAGAGGATGAACAGTCGAAGCGACACTTCGTTGCTGGTGATCAAACCTGTCGTTTGGGGATAGCTCGCCTGGAAGTCGGGGAGCGTCGATGCCCAAATGACTAGCGGGACCATGAAGACGAAGAGAGCAAAATAGACCCATCGCCATCGGGTCCCGCCTCGAAGGACATATCCGTACTCTCGCGGTGGCTCGCGAAGCTTGAAACGGACGAGCAGGTAGGGAATGAGCAGGCGCAGCAGCACGCTGCACGTCGCGAAGTACGCAAAGCCCAGCAGCGGCGTCCGCCCGACCTTGGGGATCGATGTCTCGACGATCCGGCGAAAGGTGTCGGCGCGGCCAAAAGCCAGGAACACGATCAGCAACACCATCGAGCTGACGACGATGAATCGCGCTTCGTGCGAGAGATCCGAGAAGCGGATCCCAGTCAGCCAGCGCAATAGGCCGAAGTACGCGGCGCTGCCGACGATGATGTAGAGCGCAAGCGAGCCGGGAATCGCGCGACCCCACGCGTACCAACTCCAGTTCAACGGCACGAGCACCGCAACACAGGCGGCTGCCAAGCGCCAGAAGGTCCGGCTCTCAATCTCGAAGCTTTGATTTCCCAAGCGTTCTGCCTGACACGCCTTTAGCCGTTCAGGCGCTCCGGATCAAAAGCAGAACACACCACCCTAGGCGCCCTCGGTGAACACCGGCCAGTGTTCGACGATCTCACCACCGTCGTAGACGGCGATATCCCCGAACTGTAGGAACACGTGTTCGCTTTGAGTGGGACGTAAGAACACCCAGTCGTCTGGTCGGAGGTCGATGCTGGCCGAGCCATTCAGCAGTTCTTGATTCGTCGAATGTCCGTAGATCGGGTTGACGCTCAGCCCGGCGGGTGATTCCGGCACCGCCTTCCAGTAGCCGCCATAGATGAAGAAAGCCTTGGCGCGATTCGGGTTGAGCCAGGCCATCACGCCCGCGAGGGGCTCAAGCCCCGGGACCTTCGTGGAGCTGAGGGCTTTTATCACGGGCGTCGCGATGAAGGCGGCGGGTTCGTGATCTGCCAAGGTAGCAAGATCGAAATCGGCTGGTTTCACCAGGCCGGAGCCTGCAGACAGCTCGTTGGCGGGCTCGTCGCCATCGTAAAGCTGATAGGTAGGGCTACCGGCGGCGTTGAGGATGAGATCTCGAACGGGCCGCCCGAGCACTTCTTCCGCTGCGACGACGAAGTCTCGGTATGTGGTTTGGGCCTTTTCGAACGCCCTCGGCGGCCCGCCGATGATGCCCGGAATCTTCACGACGTGCGGCTCGTAGCCCATGAAACCGCTGAAACTCAGCAAGGGGTCCGCCTCGATTACACCAAGCGCTTCGGAGAGATCTTCTACGTTCGTCAGTCCACCTCGGTGTAGCCCCACGTCGATCTCGAGGCTGACGCGCATGCGTAGGTTCCGCTGCTGCGCGAGCTGTCGATACTGCCTCAAGCGCTCGTCCGAATCGATCAACCATTGAAGTTGCCTGCTTGCATCGAATGCCCTGCCGTCATGCTGATCGTAGAACCGTGCCGCCGCGGCCACGGGCATTGGCTTTCCCAGCAGGACGTCGGTGTCGGGTAGTGCTTCGGCGATCAGGTTCAGAAACGGCTGATGAAACACCATGAGACGGTCAGTTCCCGTGCGCTGCATGACGGCCTCGATTAGGGGCAACGATGGCAGCGATTTCGCGACCACTCGGTAGCCGTGCCTGCCTTCGAGATGCCGGCGCAGTACGTCTGCGTTTGCAAGTAATCTCTGCCGGTCAACTACGAGAGTGGGGCGCGCCCGCCCAGCCCGGTCGAGCGCCTTTCCCAGGTCAGCGTAGTAACGCGTATGGTTGGCGCCGCGATCGCGCGGGCGAAGCGCAAGCCCCAATCCTGCGGCCCCTAGCACAGCCGCCGCAGTCAGGAATCGACGTCTGTTCCAAGGCGATGCCATTGCATTCGATCTCGCCGCGCGAGCTTACACCGCCCTTACCGTTGCGGATACCGCTCGTCGCCAGTACAAATCGGCTTCATGCCGTTGAAAATCATTCAGTGGAGCACCGGGAATGTCGGCCGTTACGCGTTGCGCGCGATCATCGGTCATCCGGAGCTGGAACTCGTCGGGCTCTTCGTGAGCAGCGAGGCGAAAGAGGGCAAGGACGCCGGTGAGCTTTGCGGGGTCGAGCCCGTGGGCGTCAGAGCGACCCGCGATGTCGATGCGTTGTTGGCGCTCGATGCCGACTGCGTTTGCTATACCGCGGACGCGGGCATGCGTCCCGGTGATGCGGTCGACGACATGGCGCGGATTCTCACGTCCGGGAAGAATGTGGTGTCCTGCTCGATGGTCGGGCTCGTCCATCCGACGACCCTCAACGATCTGTTCGCCGCACGGCTGAGCGAAGCATGCGAATCGGGTGGCACCTCGTTCTTGACCTCCGGTATCGACCCGGGCTTCGCGAACGACACTCTCCCTCTGGTGCTGTCCGGCCTCTCCGAACACTGGAGCGAGATCCGCATTCAGGAAATCATCAACTACGCTACCTACAACCAACCCGAAACGATCGTCGAGATCATGGGGTTTGGAAAACCGCTGGATCACATTCCGGTCCTTCTGATGCCAGGGATGTTGGGATTCGCTTGGGGCGGTACGCTTCGTCTGCTCGCGGAAGGCGTGGGCCTCGAGCTCGACGAGATTCGCGAGGTTCACGAACGGCGGCCGGCCACCAAGCGGCTTCAAATCGGGCCTTACCCGATCGAAGAGGGTACGACCGCCGCGCTCCGCTTCGAGGTGCAGGGCATCGTCGCTGGCAAGGCGGCGCTCGTTGTCGAGCACGTCACGAGGCTCGATGACGACCTCGCGCCGGAGTGGCCCAAGAGTAACGGGTCGTACCGTGTGCTCATCGAGGGTGTCCCCAGTATGCAGGTCGAGTAC
>JBGUEF010000031.1:0-18037 GCA_041821485.1 Deltaproteobacteria bacterium | reverse complement strand
GTGTGGGACCAGAAGTCGTGGACCGCAGGGACGATCGCAGCGATTGTCTTCTTGGTGATAGGGCAATCACTCCGGCTTTACGAAGGCGCTCGTGGCGCTCGCCTCAGGCCTCAATTGGTTCGCGCCTGGGCGGGTTGGTTCCTCGGCGTCGTGCCCGTCTTGCTCTTTCTGCTCTTCATCTCCAAGCAGTCCGAGGAATTTTCCCGCATCACCGTGTCTTCGTGGTTCGTGCTGGCACCGTTCTGCATTTCGATCTGGCGCACGACGACCACGCTCGCGCTACGCGAGCTCAGAACCCACGGGTACAACACACGCAGCGCGGCGATTGTCGGCATGACCGAGCTCGGGGAGCAACTCGCCCTTCAAATGCTAGCTGTTCCTTCTCTCGGGCTTCAGGTCTATGGGTTCTACGACGACCGCGCCGAGGAGCGTTGCCATCCTATCCCGGAGTCGCTCGGGACGTACGCGGGCACGTTGAAAGATGCCGTCAATGCGGCCAGGACCGGAGAGATCGACCTGATCTACATCGCGTTTCCCTTGCGCGCGGAGCCGCGAATCAACGAGCTCTTGCGGGAGCTCTCGGACACGACGGCTTCCGTGTATCTCGCGGCGGATTTCTTTGCATTCGACCTGTTGCATGCTCGATGGGGCACAGTGGGCGGCGTGCCCACGGTCAGCCTGCACGAGACGCCGTTCTACGGGGTTGATGGATGGCTGAAGCGTCTCGAAGACATGGTACTCGGTGCGCTCATCCTGATGATCATCACGATCCCGATGCTGATCATTGGGCTCTGCGTGAAGCTAACCTCCCCAGGACCGGCCCTGTTCAGGCAACGCCGCTACGGATTGAACGGAGAGGTGATTCACGTGCTGAAGTTCCGATCGATGACCGTCACTGAAGACGGCGCCGAGATCCAACAAGCCACCGATGGCGACGCCCGCATCACCAGGCTTGGCGCGTTTCTCCGGCGCACCAACTTGGACGAGCTCCCACAGTTCCTGAACGTGCTCGAAGGCAGCATGAGCATCGTCGGTCCTCGTCCACATGCGGTCGCGCACAACGAGCTCTACCGCAAGAAGATCCAGGGCTACATGCTCAGGCACAAGGTGAAGCCCGGGATTACCGGTTGGGCTCAGGTCAATGGCTGGCGAGGCGAGACGGACACACTCGACAAGATGGAAAATCGCGTCGAGCACGATCTCGACTATATTCGCAACTGGAGTCTGCTGTGGGATTTGCAGATCATCTTCATGACGGTGTTTGGTTCCGGCGCCCGCCGGAACGCGTATTGACTGAAGGGACGGATTGAGCGTGAATGAAGCAGGCGAGCCCTGGTCCCAGGGGGCGACGGGACATGGCGGCGCGCGGCGCCAAGGGTTCCCAGTCGATCCGCATCGCCTTCAGCGAGCCTTGTGGGGGGCGCGATTCTGGCTGCTTGGCGCTGGAGGCCTCGGTCTGCTCGTCGGCTTCTTCTACGTGAAGGTGTTGATGGGCAGTTCCTACGAGACAACCGTGATCTTGAAATATGAGGGCGACGTGCTGATCGGCGATCAGCGCCAATCCGCGTACGCTATCGCCCCCGCCGCCGAAGCGCTGGAGCGCCAATCAGTTCTGCGCGAGATCCAAGAACAACTTGGTTTCGACGGCACCCTGACCGGGCTGGCCGATTGGATCGAGTACGAAGCCGATTTCCGCGAGGGGACCTTGCGATTCACTGTTTCGGGTGAGACGGGAGAAGATGCGGCTGAATACGCGCGAGTCGTCACCAACGTATTCATGGCATATCACCAGGAGCGGCAGGCACGGCGAATCGAGACCGAGATCGCGCGCACCGAGAAGCGGATCGATGCCGCCGAGGATGAGGCCGAAGAGGCACGCCAGCTCTACAACGAGTTTCGGGAGAAACATGGGATTTCCGATCTTTCAACGGAGCAACACTCCCTCGTCGAATCGGCCGCCGAGCTCCGTGCCGGTAGCGAGTTCGCGACCGCGGAGATTCGCGCGATTGAAGCTCAAGTTCGGAGCCTCGAGGCGCAGCTGGCGAGCACACCCAAGACCAACTTCGTTTCGGACGGAAGCTCACCCGAGCGGGCGACGTACAACCAGTTGCGAGCGGAGCTGGCGAGCGCAAGAGCCACGCTTTCGCCGGAACACCCACGCGTCCAAGCACTGGAGCAGCAGGTAGCCTACTTACGCGCCCAGCTGCGAGCCGGTGGTGGTTCGAGTTCGAGCGGCGGAGGCTTGGTGGGTGTCAACTCTGTCTATGGACTCGTGGATCAACAGCTCCGAGAGGCGAAGTCGAACTTAGCCTCTCTTCGGGAACGTCAAAAGGGGCTCAGCCAGATGGCTGACAGGGCAAAGCAGAGGATGGAGGGGTTCTCCGGTATCGAGGGTGAAGCGGCTGCGTTGCTGTCGGAGGTCAGAGTGAACGAGAGCATGCTCGGTCAGCTGCGTGGCGCCGAGGCTGTTCTCGAAGATTCCTTACGTGACCCGCCCAGCGGGTTCGTCGTCTTGGACCCGGGAGCTGTCCCGGAGTACCCCGTGGAGAACAAGATGAAGATCGTCGTCTTCTTGGCGTTCCCAGTCTTGAGCCTGACCCTGGTCTTGCTCGTCGTTCTGCGACGAGAGTTCCATGGGCTCCGCTTGGAAACCCCAACGGAGGTTGCCTTCTGGGGCAAAGGGCCGGTGCTTGCCGCGACTTCCTGGCCGAACGATCCTCGGGGCTTGAGCGAACTGGTTGCCGGGCTCGACGACTTCGTGCCACATGCCAGGGGAAGTTTGCTGATCGTCGGAGACTCACCAGACGAGTCGAGGTTCGCTCGCACGCTCGCCGATCGAATGAACAGCGACTGGTTCCCGACGGTCGAACCTGCTGCCGCTCCCAGCAGCGCGCGACCCGTGCCCCAGGAACGGGCTCCCCTCCAGACCCCGGCGCCATCGGGGCCGTATCCCATTGGCGACTCGGGCGCACACTCGGTCGCGCTCGCCCGGCTTCCCTCGGCGCCAGCGACGAACGCAATCCGCATGGTTAGTCCTGCGGGTCAACTCCAACTCGAGGCCTGGGACGGACCATTGGAGGGCCAATCCCTTCGACGGGCAGTCCGCTTGGCGGATCGCGTCCTCGTCCTGGTCCGTTCGGGCGCGGTCTCCGTTCTTCGCCTCCACGGAATGCAGCGCCGAATTGGCCGCGAACGCGGCATCGGATACATCGTCGTCGGGCTCCCGGACGAGCTTCACTCGCTTCCCGATCGCGTGGGCGACGTCGCTGGATTCTGGAGATCCTGAAGTCAGTCGAAGAGGCGCTCGGTCTCTTTGCTGATCATCTCGATGGCGGCGCGGCGCGGCAAGAGCCTGCTGATCAGCGCGGACGCAAACCGATTGAGTCTGCCGGAGACGCCGACTGGCCGTCGACCTAGGTCCTCGAGGGCCTGTTCGGTGACATCGTCGGGCTGCATCGGTCGGGCCAGCGGGTTGGTAGGAATGTGGTCGATCGTCGATTCGTAGCTCGGCGTGAGGGTCGCTCCGGCCACACAGCCGAGGACGTCGACCCCGCGGCGTCTAAGCTCGTACCAGAGGCCTTCGGCCAGGACCGTGTCGTACGCTTTCGTTGCGGCGTAGTTGGCGACCATGGCGGTGCCCTGAAAGCCACTCATCGAGGACACCAGAATGATTCCGCCCTTCCCGCGCTCGACGAATCGCCGCCCGAAGTAGTGTGACAGGCGAAGTGGACCGTAGACGTTGACGTCGACCGCCTTGAGGTGCTCTTCGACGTCGACGTCGAGGAACATGCCGATGGGAGAGTACGCCGCGTTGTAGATGAGCAGACCGATGTCCAAGTCTTCAGTGGCTGCGCTCAATCCCGCAACGGCATCGGGCGAGCCCAGGTCGAGGGGCTGCACCTTCACTTCTACCCGATGCTCCTGCCGGAGCTCCGCCGCGAGTTCTTCGAGTGGCGCCGCGCGGCGCGCGACCAGCACCAGGTTCATGCCGCGGGCAGCGAGCTTCCTCGAAAAGGACGCGCCGATTCCCTCGGACGCGCCCGCCACCACTGCCCAAGGCCCGTAGCGTTCGACGAAGCCAGTCATTCAGGCGGACTCGGTGAAAGGGGTCTCGGCGTGGTACATCCGCTTGATGACGTAGACCGGGACCAGGAACCAAGGTGCGTTCAGTGCGAGAACCAGGAGCGGCGCCGGCGTTGCGTGAGGCCCCATGAACTCTTCACCGAGGATGATCGTGACGTTGGTCATCATGACCGATGCCCAGATGATGCTCGGAATCCGGATCCAGTTCTTGCCCTTGGTCCACGCGTAGATCGCGAAGACGTAGAACGGTCCGAAGAACAGGGAGTCGATCCAGATCGTCATCCGCCACCAGGCCGGCCGCGCGATCAGGACGGGATCAAAGTTGCGGCCGTACCAGTGGATGATGTCCACGCAGAAAGCGGGCGGCCACAAGGGGTACTCCCAGTCACCGCTGATGTCCGGAAGAACGATCTGCTCGACGTCGACGATGTAGGTGATGAGTAGAATGTTGATCCAGAAGAAAACCAGAACAACGATGTCGCCCTTACGGCGAGACAGCGGAATGACACGCTCCATGAGTACCCTCGTTCGGCAAAGTTGCGGCGAGGTTACTCGGCGCGCGCGAAAGATCTACCGCAAATCTCCGGGCGGCAGCTCACTTTGGGGCAGAAAGCCGCGCCCGACCATGAACCGCGCCATCTCGGTGAGATAGGCGCCGCGGTCGAGATGGATGATGTGACTCCCCGGGAACCAATGGATGCGGCACCGGTCCCAATGGTCCCACAAAAGGCGCGAATGCTTGGGCGGAGCCAGGCGATCGCCCACGCCGGCAACGATCATCAAGCGCTCGGGCGGGAGCACAGGGGCGTAGGTGAGCGGACAGCTCACGGCAACCATCCGTCGCACATCCTTGAAGTCCATCCCCATGGTGGAAACCGCTCCGCGGAGGAGCACGCCGATCGGCTGCCACTCGAGGACCAGGTCCGCGAGGCTCACCACGGGAACGTTGGGAATCGCAAACGACAAGCGATCCTCGACGCTCGCGAGCATGGCGGTCGTGAAGCCTCCCAGGCTCAAACCGGTGACGCCGATCTGCTCCGCGCCTCGTTCGCGCTGCAGCCAGTCGAACAGAATCCTGAAGTCGAAGACCGATTGCGCGACGGCCTCGTTGAGCCGTGAGGTGCCACCTGCAAAGTAGCCGTGACCAGAGAACGGCGAAAATCGTGTCTGTCGCGGACCATGAAACGGAAGCGTAAACAGCACGACGTTGCAACCCATGCGGTAGAACCACGGAAGAGCGAAGAACCACTCATTGATCAGGTACCAGTCCGCGGTGAAGCCGTGAATCGCGACGATGGTCGGCCGCGGTTCGTCACCTCGATGACGAAGCATGCGCGCGTGTGCGACCCGATTGGCGCTATGCCGCAAGTACGGCTTGTGCTGACTCGGATTGACGGGTTGGAACGGACTGTCGAAGCTCAGCGCCTCGCAGGTTCCGTCCTCGGGCTCGAAGCGCGGCAGCCAGCGTCCCTTTTTCGCACGCACCCGAACCCCCGTGGGCGGCGTTGCAAAGAAGCGCCCAGGGTCGGCCGACTCGGCAATGTCCGCATAGAGCTCTGTGTCGCGTACCGCCTTGCGCAGCTCGATCGGGTTGTACCCGAGTGGAAGCGCCATGCTCGAGATCATCGAGGCGCCCGCCGTTCGCAACACCGTGTCGAAGCTCGCCGCAGCGCCTACCCGCAGGCGATCGTACAGCGCAAGCTCGAAGCCCTCGGGGCGGCGCGCAAAGTCGCGATCGAGCTCCTCCCACCAGTGCCCTTTTGCGAGCAGTGACGGCGCCCGGGCGCAGGATTCGTGCGCGATCCGGGACACGACGGAGGAATCGTCCACACCGTCAGCATACCGGATCGCGATCACGTTGCCGCATTTTGGCCTAGCGAATGGGCTCGACCTCGAACGGAAGTGCCCCGAGCAGCGTGCCGTCCGTGCTTCGGATCTCCACGCGCCACAGGCCCGGTTTCTTCGCGTGCCTGGTGTGCGCCCAGGTCCTCCAGCGCGGCACGGCGCTCGGAATGTCGAGCTCGATACCTCCGCTTACCTGCCCATCCGGCCCAATGAAGTGGACCCACAGAACCTTCTCTTCGTCGGACTCGTTGCTGACTTCGACGAAAGCGTAGACCCGCTCCTCATGGCCCCGAAAGACGGCGGAGGGCGCGACAGGTTCGCGGTGCTCGACCTCAGGCGCAGTGATCAGGCGAACAATGGTGATCCCATCCACGCTCTGTAGGTCTGGCTCGAACGAGTGTGCTTCTTCCGCGAGCTGCGGTTCCTCAACCTCGGGCGCGGAGGGTTCGGGCTTCTTCTCCTCGACGGGTTTGGGCGCAGCCGGTGGCGCCGTCGATGTGAGCGTCGGCTTCGGTGAAGTGGCTCGCTCGATCGCATCGGACTTGGGCGGCGTTGCTTCGTTGCATCCGACGGCCGCAAGCAGGACGAGCATGATGGGCGCGATGACTTTGGATTTGATGTTCATGGGACCTCCTGCCCCCGGACAGAGCACGCACCATGCCAGGCGGAATTGCCTACGATCCGAGCCCTTGCTCCCCTGTCGCCGTGTCAGCTGAGACGCGGTTGTGGGTTAGCGGCCACGCCCCATATCGCCGGTTCGGCCGGACGGATTGCCGAATGGCGAGAACGCTTCCGCGCCACGCGCTTGCTGGAAGTGGTCGATGGCCCAGTGCACCGACGGGAACGCGAGGTCAGTCGCGGGTAAGCGGTCGAAACTGAAGAGCCCCACTTCTTCGCTCTCTGGCCCGGCGGAGACCTCGGGGGAAAGCAATCGGGCGCGATAGAAGAGCTGCAACTGGCTGATGTGACGCAGGCTGTACACCGCAAGAAGGTCGATGATCTCGAGCCTTGCGTACGCCTCTTCCCATGCTTCGCGCGCCGCGCCTTCCTGTGGGCTCTCCCCCATCTCCATGAAGCCCGCGGGCAAGGTCCAGTAGCCAAGGCGCGGCTCGATCGCGCGCTTACACATCAGGAGCTTGTCCTCCCAGGTCGCGACCACCCCCACGACGACCTTGGGATTCTCGTAAGCCACGTACTCGCAGTCGGGGCAAACCAAACGCTGGCGGTTGTCGCCCGCGGGAACCTTTCGAATGCGTGGACCTTTGTCTCGCTCCCTCATGAACCAATCGCGCTTGCGGGTTCGTACCACGGAGCCCGCTCGCGGGCTATGGCGCGTCGCGACGGGCGCCTTAGACTCGGCCGATGGATTCGCGACCCCGCCTCGACCGGCCGCAGTTGCTCGGTGTGTTTCGCCAGCTGAAGCACGGGGTCACGCTCGTCTGGACGACGAGCCGAGGTCTGAGCTTCGCGCTCGGGCTCCTGAGCTTGGTCGCTGGCATTCTCCCGGCGGGCGCAGCCTGGGTCGGCAAGCTGATCGTCGACGCGGTCGTCCGGGCCGCGGAGACGGGCGCCGCTGAGGATCAGCGCAGCGCACTGACTTGGGTCGTAGTGGAACTCGGGCTGGTAGCCGTACTGGCCGGCGCGCAAAAGGGACTGAGTACCTGCCAGCAGCTCTTGCGAGCGCTTCTCGGACAACGGGTCAACGAGATGATTCTCGAAAAGGCGCTGACGCTCGATCTAGCGGCTTTCGAAGACTCAGAGCTCTATGACCGGATGACCCGAGCGCGGCGAGAGGCATCCCAAAGGCCACTCAGCTTGGTGATGCGGAGCTTCCAACTCGCCCAGCATTCATTCTCCTTGATCGCCTACAGCGGACTCCTTTTGCAACTCTCGGTCTGGGCGCTTGCGGTGTTGGTCGTCGCGGCGATCCCTTCGTTCTTCGTCGAGACGCGGTTCTCGGCCGACGCGTTTCGACTGTTCACTTGGCGCGCGCCGGAAACCCGAAAGCAGAACTACCTCGAGGTTCTCCTCGCGCGAGAAGACTTTGCTAAGGAGGTCAAGCTGTTCGACCTCGGGCCGGTGTTCTTGGCTCGATACCGCGAGATCTTTCAGCAGCTATACGCCGAGGACCGCGCCCTGACGCTACGCCGCGGCGGCTGGGGCTTCGTGCTCGGCCTGTTGAGCACCGTGGCTTTCTACGGCGCCTACGCGTGGATCGTCCTCGAAACGGCCGCGAAGCGAATCACCCTCGGGGACATGACGATGTACCTGCTGGTGTTCAAACAGGGACAGGCTGCGCTGGCAGCGATCCTCACGTCGATTGGCGGGATGTACGAGGACAGCCTCTATCTATCGAACCTGTACGAATACCTCGAGTATGAAGCGCCAGACGAAGGCGGCTCCGCGACCGAAGGCCCTGAGCCGGGCGATGGTATCCGCTTCGAGAGCGTGAGCTTCACCTATCCAGGCGTCGAAACACCGGCCCTTCGAGACGTGAGCCTTCACCTGCGTCCCGGGCGCAAGCTTGCGCTGGTCGGGGAAAATGGCGCCGGCAAGACCACCCTGATCAAGCTCCTCACCCGACTCTATCGACCGACCGAGGGCCGTATTCTGCTCGACGGGCTCGAGCTCGACGCCTGGGATGTCGACGTGCTTCGAAAGAGGATTGGCGTGATCTTTCAAGACTTCGTGCGCTACCAGCTCGCGGCCGGAGAGAACGTCGGCGTCGGAGACGTCCGGGCATTCAGCGACCCGGAGCGATGGCAGAGCGCCGCCGAGAAGGGCATGGCGCACGAGTTCATCGAGCGCCTTCCACGCGGCTACCAAACTCAGCTCGGGCGCTGGTTCGATGACGGACAAGAGCTATCGCTCGGCCAATGGCAGAAAATCGCGCTGTCGCGTGCGTTCATGCGCGACGACGCCGACCTCCTGGTCCTGGACGAGCCGACCGCTTCGATGGACGCAGAAGCGGAGGCCACGGTGTTCGAACGGTTTGGGCGCCTTGCCGAGGACAAGATGGTGATCCTGATCTCCCATCGCTTCTCGACCGTGCGGATGGCAGACGAAATCGTCGTCCTCGAACGCGGCCAAGTGACCGAGCGGGGAACGCACGAGACGCTGATGCGAGAAGATAGGCAATACGCCCATCTCTTCACGCTCCAGGCGGCGGGTTACCGCTGAGAAGCAAGCTTACGAATAGAAGGTGCGGCCCTCGGCTGCCATGTCGCGGAGAAGCTTCGGTGGCTCGAAACGCTCGCCGTACTGGGTAGCCAGCTCACTTGCATCGCGAACGAAGTCCGCGACGCCGTAGTTGTCGATGTACGTGAAGGGCCCGCCGGTGAATGCCGGGAAGCCCACCGCCATGATCACGCCAGGGTCCCCGTCGCGGACGTCCGTGATGACACCCTGTTCGAGGCAGCGCACCGCTTCGAGGCACTGCACGAACAAGTAGCGTCGCTTGACGATGTCCACACTCGGCTGTTCAGCGGCATCTTCAATCCAGCGGCTCATCGCCGAACCGAGCTCGGGCCAGAGGTTCTTCCCGCCCTCGTGATAGTCGTAGAACCCGCCAGCCGGCCGGGGCGTCCCGTCTTCCTTCGGAGGCGGATAGGCGCCCCAGCGATCGTGATCTTCGATCAGGGAGGCGATGATTGCCTGCGCTGGCGACGGTTCCCATTTCTTCCCCGCTGCCGCAGCGTCCTTCTCGGCTTGCTTGGCAACCTTGTACATGGTGCCGAGGCCGACCTGATCCGAAATCCCGAGCGGGGGCATTGGCATCCCCGCCGCCTTCGCGGCGTTCTCGATCAACGCCGGCGTCACGCCCTCCACGAGAAGGTGATTGCCCTCTGAGATGAACGTGCCGAAGACGCGGCTCGTGTAGAAGCCGGGGCTGTCGTTGACGACGATTCCGGCCTTCTTGATTTTGAGGATGTAGTCCCATGCCTTCGCAAGGGTCTCCTGGGAGGTTTCTTTGCCGACGACGATCTCGACCATCTGCATCCGTTCGACGGGCGAGAAGAAGTGGAGGCCAATGAAGTTCTGCGGACGGCTCGACGCCTTGGCGAGATCAGTGATCGGGAGGCCCGATGTGTTCGATGCAAAGATCGCCTCGTCGCCGAGTTGCTCGTCCGTGGCCTTGGTGACCTTGGCCTTGATGTCGCGGTCCTCGAAGACGGCTTCGACGACGACGTCGCAATCCTTCAAGTCGGCGTAGTCCTCGCTCGCTTGGATGCGGCTCAAAATCGCTTCGACACGCTCGGGTGTCGTGCGTCCCTTCTGAAGGCGACGCTCGAGGGTCTTGGCAACCTTGTCTTTGCCCCGCTGGGCGCTGGTCTGGTCACGGTCGAGCAAGACGACGTCGATCTTGGCCTTGGCCGACACGTGCGCGATGCCCTGCCCCATCAAGCCCGCACCTATGATGCCAACCTTCTTCACATCGAAGCGAGGCATGTCCTTCGGCCGGCGAGCGCCCTTCTGGCACTCCTGGAGGCTAAAGAAGAGCGTCCGCAGCATGGCGCGGGCGGTCGGGTCTTGAAGTACACGAATGAACTGCCGGGTCTCGACCTTGCCCGCGCGGTCCATCGGAAGTCCAAGGCCGTCGTAGACCGACTGCAAGATCGCTTGCTGCGAGGGCATGTTCCCAAAGGTGTTTGCGTGGGTAAGCGCGTTGGAGCCCATCAGTGTCTGCGCAAACGTCACCGAGTCTGCGCCACCGCCGGGCACCTTGTAGCCCTTCACGTCCCAGGGCTGCGTGGCGGCGCCGCCTTCGACGATCCACTTCTTCGCAGCCGCGATCAGATCCTGAGGCTCGACGAGCTCATCGACCAGACCCTGCTTCAGGGCCTTTTCCGGAGCGAGCTGCTTGCCCTGCATGATCAAGCCGAGCGCGCCCTGGAGGCCGATCAAGCGAGGAAGCCGCTGAGTGCCGCCGGCGCCAGGCATCAGGCCGAGGCCCGCCTCTGGCAAGCCGACCTGCGCGTGCCGCTGGTTGACGAGGATTCGCCGATGGCAGGCAAGCGCAATTTCGTAACCTCCGCCGAGCGTCACTCCGTTCAGCGCCGCCACGACCGGCTTGCCGCAGGTCTCCATCCGTCGAAGCTGATCCAGCACCGCGCTCGTGCGCTTCAAGAGGTCAGCCGCGTCGATCGGCCCGGAGCCGAGCGATTCGATTTGCTGCAGGTCGCCACCCGCAACGAAGACGCCCTGCTTGCCGGACGTCAAAATGATGCCCTTCACGGCATCGTCGGCGACGGCCTTTTCCACCCCGGCGCTGAGCTCGGCGAGCGCATCCCCGCTGAGCACATTCATCGGACGGCCCTTGTCGTCCCAGGTGAGGATCGCCACGCCGTCCTCTACTCGATAGTCGATAATCGCCATTGTCCTAAACCCGCTCGATGATGGTTGAAGTGCCCATGCCTGCGCCTACACACAGGGTGATCAGCGCGGTGTTGAGGTCCCGCCGCTCGAGCTCATCGAGCATGGTCCCGAGGAGCATGGCGCCTGTGGCGCCAAGGGGATGCCCGAACGCGATCGCGCCGCCGTTGACGTTGGTGACGGAGTGGTCGATGCCCATCTCTTCCATGAAGAGGAGGCAGACCGCCGAGAATGCCTCGTTGATCTCCCAGAGATCGATGTCGGAGGTCTGCATCCCGGCCTTTGCAAGGGCTTTGCGGGAGGCGGGCATCGGGCCGGTGAGCATGATGCACGGCTCACTGCCGACGGTGGCGGACTTCACGACTCGTGCTCGTGGCTTGAGACCAAGGCGCTCGCCAACTTCCTTGTTGCCTACGAGGACTGCCGCGGCCCCGTCGACGATGCCAGACGAGTTGCCGGCGTGATGCACGTGATTGATTTGCTCGACCTCGGGGTGCTTCTGTATCGCGACCGCATCGAAGCCGAAGTTCCGGCCCATCATTTCGAAGCTCGCCTTGAGCTGAGCGAGGTCTTCGAGCGTCGTACCCGCGCGCATGTGCTCATCGCGGTCGAGCATGGTCACCCCAATGCTGTCTTTCACGGGGACGATCGATTTGTCGAAGTAGCCACCGTCCCAGGCGGCCGCGGCGCGGCGCTGGCTCTCGACGGCGAACGCGTCGACGTCCTGACGGCTGTATCCATGCTTCGTCGCGATCAGGTCCGCGCCGATGCCCTGAGGCACGAAGGAGGTGTCCCAGGCGAGCTCCGGGTCGGTCGACCAGGCGCCTCCGGCCGCACCCATCGAAATGCGGCTCATGCTCTCCATCCCGCCGCCGACGATCAGATCGACATCGCCGGCCTTCACCTTCGCGGCTGCGATGTTCACCGCCTCGAGGCCCGACGAACAAAACCGGTTGAGCTGCACGCCGGGAACGCTCTCGTCGTATCCCGACATCATCGCCGCCATGCGGCCGACGTTGGCGCCCTGCTCCCCGACGGGCTCCACGCAGCCCAAGATCACGTCCTCGATCTCTTTACTGTCGAAGTCGCCCCGTTCGGGCAACGCCTGCAGCACGGTCTTGGCCATGCGAAGCGGCGGTGCGTCGGCTAGGGCGCCGTCTTTCTTTCGTCCTTTGCCGCGCGGGGTGCGCACCGCATCGTAGATGAAGCAATCCGTCATCGAGTTTCCTTTCGGGTGTTCCGAGCGCGAGGCTTCGGACGCATCAGCTCCGGCCAGGGCCGAAACTGGAACATGTTCTAGTTTGAGCCGGCCCCGAGCGCAAACAGGCGGGAATTCAGCGGCCGACGGCCCAGAAAAAGTCCGCCGAACGCTCTTCTGGGGGCTTCTTGAGCTCAGCTTTGAGCTCTTTGTCGGTCACGGGCAGCACCACGGCGTAGGGAGCAGCGCCCCGCTTGGCCGCCCGATCGGGGACTCCCAGGCCGCGCTTCACGTGCACCCGCCCGGCCAACACGATCATCTTGGCGGGACCGTCTTCGTGGCCGAGGGCCTCAGCAACCCGCGATCCCATCGTCTCGTCCCACACGACCTGCGCCTGGTAGTACTTATCCACCGCATCTCCCACGGCGTGGTCTCCCTCGTCGAACTCCGAATCGAAGAGCGCGCGGTGCTGCTCATTGGCGAGGTCGAGCTCAGGCAGCGTAGAGGCCTGCTCGGGCGACAGCGAGTCGACGCCGTTCTTGGCCACGGCGTAGGCCAGCTCCCGCGGCGCGTTGAGCGCGACGACCTCGATGCCGCGATTGCGCGCGTACTCGAGGATCGGCCGGTACATGCTGAAGTCGAAGCCCCAGCGCTCGTCGTACTCGGTTTCGCGGCGCAGTACGGTCTCGTCGATGAGCCCGGCACTCCACTTCGTCAGCGGCTCTTGGAACGGAACCTGAAACATCTCCATTCCGATCGCGAGGGACGCCCCGTCCCGATGTAGTTGCCGAAGGATCGCGTATTGCACCCCGTGATCGCTAGGTTGGTCGTGGCGCTCGCCCACGTACACGACTTTTTTCGTGCGGAGAACTGCGAGGAATGCCTCGGCCTCGATCGACTTACCGGTCGCCCCGTCCACCAAGGAAAGCGGCGCTGATTGGCTGCGCACGATCGACTCGGCGGTCTGTGGATCTGGCTTTGCCGCTCCGGCGCAGCCAGCACACACCATCAACAGAAGCGAAGCGAGCCTCATGACTCGGGAGGAAGGAACAGCGCCTTCCGGTAGTACTTCAGTTCTTCGATCGATTCCATCAGGTCGTCCATGGCGCGGTGGCTGCCTTTCTTCGTCGGGCGGCCGGCGTATGGCTTCGGGTACCAGCGCTTCGCGAGCTCCTTGAGCGTCGACACATCGACGTTGCGATAGTGGAGCCAGTCTTCCACCTCGGGAAGGTACTTTGCGACGAAGCGTCGATCCTGATGGATCGAGTTGCCGGCGAGCGGCGCCTTCTTCTTCGTGGTGTGCTCTTCGAGGAAGGCCATGAGCGCTGCTGACGCTTGGGCTTCATCGATGGTCGACTCCCGCACTCGCTGGGTCAGACCCGACTGGCCGTGGTGGGACGTATTCCACTCGTCCATCGCGTCGAGCACCTCGTCGACTTGATGAACGACCAAGTTGGGCCCTTCCGCGACGACCTCGAGCTCGCCATCGGTGACCAAAACCGCGACCTCCAAGATGCGATCGGTCTCGGGTTCGAGCCCCGACATTTCCATATCCATCCAAACGATAGCCGACATGTCCTGCCACCCAGTCTTAGCATGAGCTTGACTGCATTGCTTTTCTGAGGGCGGTTCGCCATTGAACTGACCCGGAACTGGCGTATAGACTGGCGTCCCAACGACGACTGCCCTAGGAATCGCCGGTGCAACCAAGCGAGCGTAAGCTAAGCCAGCTCCGCCAACTCGAAGCGGAGAGCATTCAGATCATCCGCGAGGCCGCTGCGGAGTTCGACAACCCGGTCATGATGTACTCGGTCGGGAAGGACTCCTCGGTCATGCTTCGCCTGGCGGAGAAGGCGTTCGCGCCGGGCCCCTTGCCCTTCCCGCTGCTGCACGTCGACACGACCTGGAAGTTCCAGGACATGTATCGCTACCGCGACAAAGTCGAGGCCAATCTCAAGGGCGAGCTGATCAAGCACGTCAACCAAGATGGCGTCGCGATGGGGATCAACCCCTTCGACTTCGGCAGCAAGAAGTACACGGACGTCATGAAGACGGAGGGCCTCAAGCAGGCGCTCACCAAGTACGAGTTCGACTGCGCATTCGGCGGAGCGCGCCGCGATGAAGAGAAGTCGCGCGCCAAGGAGCGCATCTTTTCGTTCCGCGACAGCCACCACCAGTGGGACCCGAAAAACCAGAGACCCGAGCTCTGGAACGTCTTCAACGCGAAGATCAAGAAGGGCGAGAACGTCCGCGTCTTCCCGCTGAGCAACTGGACGGAGCTCGACGTATGGCTCTACGTATGGCTCCAGGATATCCCAGTGGTGCCGCTGTACTTCGCCAAAGAGCGACCGGTGGTCGAACGCGCCGGCACGTGGATTCTCGTCGATGACGATCGCATGCGGCTCGAGGAGGGCGAGGAGCCGCAGATGAAAAAGGTCCGCTTCCGGACGCTCGGCTGCTACCCGCTGAGCGGCGCCGTCGAATCCGAGGCGGAGACCGTCCCCGAAGTCATCCAGGAAATGCTCCTGAACCGATTCTCCGAACGGCAGGGGCGGCTCATCGACTTCGACGAAGAAGGGTCGATGGAAGTCAAAAAGCGCGAGGGCTACTTCTAGGCCCGCCGCGGGGCTTTTCTAGGGAACGCCATGACGGACGAAAAAGATCTGATTCGCGACGATATCGAGGCTTATCTCGCGAAGTACCGAAAGAAAGAGCTCCTCCGATTCGTGTCGGTCGGCTCTGTCGACGACGGCAAATCTACGCTGATCGGACGCATCCTCTACGACACCGGCATGGTGTTCGAGGACCAGATGGCCGCCGTTCGTGCGGCTTCGCAGAGCGAAGAACCGGACCTGGCACTTCTGACAGACGGCCTCAAGGCGGAGCGCGAACAGGGCATCACCATCGACGTCGCCTATCGCTATTTCGCAACCGACAAGCGGAAGTTCATCATCGCCGACACCCCGGGTCACATTCAGTACACCCGCAACATGGTCACGGGCGCGTCGACGGCCGACGTTGCCTTGATTCTGATCGACGCGCGACACGGGGTCCTTCAGCAATCGCGACGTCACGCGTACATCGCGTCCTTGCTCGGCATTCCGCATCTGGCCGTCTGCGTGAACAAGATGGACCTCAAGGACTACTCGCAAGAGGTCTATGACGAGATCAGTGCCGACTTCATGGAGTTCGGCAAGACGCTGCGCTTCAAGGAGATCCAGTGCTTCCCGGTCAGCGCGCTGGTTGGCGACAACGTCGTGAGCGACAGCGAGAACACGCCCTGGTACGACGGGCCCAGCGTGCTCGGCTATCTCGAGACGGTCCCCGTCTTCGCAGACCGGAATTTCGACGATTTCCGCTACCCGGTGCAGTACGTCATCCGGCCCGACCTCGACTACCGCGGATTCGCGGCAGAGGTTTCCTCGGGCGTCATTGCCAAGGGCGACGAGGTCGTGGCGCTCCCCTCCGGCAAGAGCTCCAAGGTCAAAGCGATCGATACCTACGACGGTGCGCTCGAGGAGGCATTTGCGGGCCAGTCGGTAACGATTCGGCTGGAGGACGAGATCGACATCAGCCGGGGCGACATGATCGTCAAGCCAGGCAACCTCCCCAGGGTCACCCGGCGCTTCGACGCCCACCTCGTCTGGATGCATGAAAGGCCGCTCGACACTGAAAAGGCATACCTGATCAAGCACACCACCCAGACGGTCCGCGCCCAGATCGACAAGATTTACTTCGAGGTCGACATGGACACGCTCGAAGAGAAGCAGAGCGACGGCGTCGAGCTCAACGACATCGCCAAGGTGCGGCTCAGCTGCCACCGCGCGCTCTACGTCGACGATTACCAGCACAACCGCGAGACTGGCGCCTTCATCGTCATCGACACGCTGACCAACAATACGGTGGCAGCGGGCATGATCGCGCTCGAGGGTAGCGACCAGAACATCGCCGAGGTGATGAAGGAGCTTCACGCCGAATCGGCGATGGAGCCCAAGACCTTCGTCAGCCCGAACGAGCGTATGGAGCGATTTGGCCAGCGAGGCGCAACGATTTGGCTCACCGGCCTTGCGGGCTCCGGCCGCTGGACCCTCGCCTACGCGCTCGAGCGGAAGCTGTTCGACGAGGGCCGCACGGCCACGGTGGTGAGCCCCGTTGGCGAAGACCTCCGCTCGATGATCTCGGCCGCCAAGGCAGTCACCGACGCGGGCCTGATCAACATCTGCGCCTTCCCGAGCCCCACCCGAAAAGACCGCGACGAGCTCACCGCACGAATAGGCGAGGACCGCGTCATCCAGGTTTACGTCAACACCGACGAAGCCCTATGCCGCGAACGCCGCCCCGATGTCGACACCTCGAACTTCGAGCCACCGGAAGACCCGGACATCACCGTCGCCCTCGACCAGATGCGCATCGACAAAGCCGTAGAGCTAATCATGGCAGCACTCAAAGAGCGCGGTCAGTTTGACGCCTAGCGGTTCCGGCCCCGCAGGCACTGCCGCTGGCACTGGCGCTGACACTGACGCTGACACTGACACTGACGCTGACACTGACGCTGACACTGACGCTGGCACTGACACTGGCGCTGACACTGGCGCTGGCATTGGCACGGTGGCGCCGTGATTCTCGAGCTGCTCAGCGTCGTAGCCCCCGTCTTCCTCGTCGCCCTAGTCGGGCTCGCATGGGCGCGCTCTGGGGCGCACTTCGACGAGGTCTCGATTTCGCGCCTGGTTCTAAACGTCGGCATTCCGTGCCTCGTGTTCCGCAGCCTGACGAGCCTCGACGTGCCTCCGGCGGAGCTCGCGCGGATGGCGGGGCTCGCTGCCGCCGTCATGAGCATGTTCGCCGTCGGCGGCTTCGCCGTGTTGAAGTTGATGAAGCTTCCAGCGCACACGTACCTCGGCCCCTTGGTCTTCGCTAACTCGGGGAACATCGGACTACCGATCTGCCTCTTTGCCTTCGGCGACGCGGGACTCGCCCTGGGAATGGCGTACTTCGCCGTGTCTTCCACATGTCACGTCGTGCTAGGCGGCCCACTCTTCGCTGGAAGCTTCTCTCTCCGTCCGTTCTTCCGATCACCTTTGACCTGGGCAGTCGTCGTCACAGTTGGCGTGGTCGCATCAGGCGTCACCGTCCCCATGTGGATCGCGCGCACCACCACTCTCCTCGGCGACATCGCGATCCCCCTCATGCTGCTCACGCTCGGGGTGTCACTCTCCAAAATGCACCCGGAGTCTCTCGGCCGTTCGATGATTCTGTCATTCGTTCGCCTCGGCCTCGGCGTCTCCGCAGGCCTGCTCCTCACGACTCTACTCGGCGTGGACGGCCTCACTCGCAAGGTCCTCGTCCTCCAAGCCTCCATGCCCGTCGGCGTCCTGAACTACCTCTTCGCCCACCGCTACGGAAGAAGCCCAGAGCAGGTCGCCAGCCTAGTACTGGTAAGCACCCTGCTCTCAGTAGTGTCGATCCCTGTGCTACTCGCCTGGCTCTAATCGGGGCACGGCGGGACACGACACGGGAACTGCATCACCGGAGAACGGC